>CADBRO010000068.1 GCA_902797075.1 uncultured Lachnospiraceae bacterium | reverse complement strand
TCAGCTCCGGATCCAGCGCGGAGGTCGGCTCGTCAAAGAACAGGATCTTCGGATTCATGGCCAGCGCGCGGGCGATCGCTACTCGCTGCTGCTGTCCTCCGGAAAGCTGGTAGGGATAAGAATTCGCCTTGTCGGCGATTCCCATTTTCGCAAGCAGATCCATGGCTGTGTCAACCGCCTCGTCGACGCTCTTGTGCTGAACCTGAACCGGAGCGTCAGTGAGATTTTTCAGGACGCTGTAGTGCGGGAAGAGGTTGAACTGCTGGAATACCAGTCCGCAGTAGCTGCGGAAGCGGCTGAGCTCCTGATGATGCACGTAGACTGCCTTTCCGGTTTCGTCTGTATGCGCGGCTTTTTGTCCCATGTAGAGAATTTCTCCGCCGTCGATGGTCTCAAGAAAGGTCGCGCAGCGAAGCAGCGTGGATTTTCCGGAACCGGACGGTCCGATGATACTGACGACTTCTCCGCTGTCAACCCCGAAGCTGATGTCTTTCAGAACCTCGAGAGACCCGAAATGTTTCCGGATATTGTTCATTTCTATGATCATGATATGATTTCCCTTCTTTTCGCAGCTGCCCGTTTATCTGTAATAATCCAGCGCTTTTTCGATTCTTGCCATGGCAAACGCTACCACATAGTTCGCGATAAAATAAAACACGCCGGCGATAACGAAGGGCATAAATGACGTCTGGGAGGCTGAAATCTGTTTCGCAAGTGAGAATACTTCCTGATAAGCCAGCGTAAACGCAAGCGAGGTATCCTTGACAAGCGTGATGACTTCGTTCGTCACGGAGGGCATGATCCTCTTTATGACCTGCGGCAGAATGATGCGGACAAACGTCTGCGTCTTCGAGTAGCCGAGAACCTCGGCAGCTTCATACTGTCCGACGGGGATCGACTCGATGCCGCCGCGGTAAATTTCAGCGAAATAGGCGGCGTAGTTGATGACGAAACCGAAGATCAGAGACGGAAAACGCCAGCCGCGGATGGACCAGCCGAAGAGGTAGTAGGGTCCGAAGTACCAGACCAGCAGCTGCAGCATCAGCGGAGTGCCGCGGATAATGGAGATATACACGTGAATAATACCCCGGATAAGACCGAAGCGAGACTTTCGAAGAAGCGCCACGATCATGCCGAGAGGGAGGGAACCCACAAGCGTCAGAACGAAGATTCCGACGGTCCGCAGCATGCCGGAGGCCATCGTTGATAACATGGTGGATAAGGTCATAGCAGTTCCTCACTTAAAAAGGCCCTGTGCCTGGAACATCCGCTCCGGCTGCAGGGCCGATTGTCCTTGTATGCGCCGATTATTTGTTCAGTGTAAGGTAGTCGTAGATATCGGGATATTTCTTGCCGATTTCATCATAGGTTCCGTCAGCTGCAAGAGCGTCAAGAGCCGCATTTACCTTTTCGCAGAGAACGGTATCGTCCTTGCGGAAGCCGATGCCGTACTGCTCGCTGCCAAGCGCTTCGTCGAGATAGACATAATCGGTTTCGCCGCTCATCAGGTAGTTGCCGGATGTGACGTCGATCGCGAGGGCGTCAACAGCGCCTGCCTTGAGGTCGTTGAAAGCGATGGTATAAGTCTCATAGACCTGGAGAGAACTGAAGGTTTTGCAGAGCTCAGCCTGGCCTTCCTCGTCATTTAAGAGGTCGTAAGCTGATGTGGAGGTCTGCACGCCGACGATTTTGCCTGCGAGGTCGGCAAGCGTCGTAATGCCGGAATCCTTGGCGACCATGATCATCTGTGTGTTGTCGGAGTACGGCTTGCTCCAGAGATAGTCGTCTTCGCGGCCGTTCATCGTAAAGCCGGACCAGATGCAGTCGCAGCTTCCCGCGTTCAGCTCGGCGTCCTTTGCGTCCCAGTTGAACGGAACCGCTTCGTACTGCCAGCCGTAGTATTCGCAGACGGCCTGAGCCATTTCCACATCGAAGCCGCCGGTCTTTCCTTCATCCTCGATGTAGGAATACGGCGGGTAGTCGAGGTCGAAGCCGTGCTTGAAGACAAAGCCTTCACCGTACATGTCTTCCGCGACGGATTCTGCGGTGGATGCCGCGAATACGGCAACGCTTCCCGTCGTAAAGAGAACAGAGGCTGTTAATGCAGCTGCAAGCATAGATACCAGTGTTTTTTTCATAATTATGTTTTCTCCTTGAAAAATGCGAAGAATGTTGCCTTTATGACTTTACCATGTTAGCACAGTGAAGCGGTATTGTAAAGAAGAATCGGCAGCTGCGGTGCCAGTAATGCAGTGACAGGCGAATCGGCAGCTGCGGGCCATATTTCGAAACAGCCGGGAATGTTCGGTACTGCGATGCGGCATTTTGTATTATAATAATCATGATGCCTGAACTCTGTTCTTACGGCGGAAGCAGTTTTTGAGCAATGAGCAAAACCGATTACGAATGTTCGCTTATCATCAGGACATCTTCCGTTTTTCCGTAAAGACAGCAGGAAAACTCTTAGAGAGCAGAGGTGACAAACCGATATGGAAAACAGAGTAGTAGACGCAAGAGGAATGGCCTGCCCGCTTCCGGTAGTAAATGCCAAAAAGGCCGCAGATGAAATGAAGGACGGAGAAGTCCTGACCGTTCTCGTCGACAATGAGATCGCGGTGCAGAACCTGACGAAGTTTGCAGCGTCAAGAAGCTACGGGGTAAAGAGTGAAAAGAAAGCGGAGAATGACTACTCCGTGACGATGCAGATCACCGTTGGCGGCGCAGGCGCTTCATTAGAGGAGCCTTTAAGCTGCCAGCCGGATATCGTGAGAAAAGGAACCGTGGCGGTGATTTCCGGAAATGTCATGGGCACCGGGGAGGAGAAGCTCGGGAAGGCGCTGATGAAGGCGTTTATTTTCGCGCTTTCGAAACAGGATACCCTTCCGGACACCATTCTTTTCTATAATTCCGGCGCCTTTCTTACCTGCAAGGGATCGGATTCCCTCGAGGATCTTAAGAACATGGAGGCTGAAGGCGTAAAGATCATGACCTGCGGAACCTGTCTGGATTTCTATGGGCTGAAGGAGGAGCTTTCCGTCGGCACCATCACCAATATGTATGATATCGTTGAGACTCAGGAGAAAGCACAGCTGATTATAAGGCCGTGATCCGGATTGCAAACGTCCGGCTTACCGGATGGCAAAGCCGCGGAGGAGAACCCTTCGCGGCTTTTTATTTAGTCCTCGCCGATGAGATGAACCGTCAGATAATCGTGTCCCACAGCCGGCAGGAATTTATCCGTAATATCGGAGGTCCTGATCTTCAGGCTGCTGGTGCAGACGCAGGGATGGCATCCGATATACTCGTCTTTTAACACATCCTCGTCGATCAGAAGCTGAACTTCGTGATTCGTATCATTCATGAGCGCCATGATGCTGACAGCTCCCGGCTCTATATCAAGGTATTTCAGCATGGCGTCCGCCTCCGCGAAGGAAAGGCGGGCGCTGTTTATCTGTGAGGACAGCTCTTTCGTCTTGAATTTTTTGTCTCCCGGCATCATGAGAAGATAGAATTTCGTCTTCTGGCGGTTGCAAAGAAAAAGGTTCTTGCAGATGATGACGCCGAGAACCGCATCGATTTCGTTGCATGCTTCCAGGTTGTCGGCGCGCTCGTGGTCTGTGCGCAGATACGGGATGCCGAGACTGTCCAGAAAATCATAGGTCCGGATCTCTCTCGGGAGACGGTCCTCCACATTTTCAGGTCTGCCGCTTTGTAAGATCATGTCCTGCCGGTTCCTTTCATTTTCACTGCCTGAATATCGTCAGTATATCACAGGCAGCTGTCATGTGTACGCTAAGAGGATACCCCTTTTCCCGCGGAATATCCAGAAGCAGATTTACGGGAAGCTATCCGGTATGAATTTAAGCGAGGTTTGTGTATTTTTCTGAAAAATGGCAGTGATGCGATTTTTGAGTAGTGCAATCCGCACGAAAATGAGATAATAACTATCAGGTGAAAGATTTACTTTCAGTTTGCTGAACATAAGCGGAGGAACACGACATGAAAAGGACTCTGATTGCCCTTGCGGCACTGGCATGCGTACTACTTACAAGCATCGGTATATTCGGCAGCGACGACATGAAAATATACTGCGGAATTACGGTGCCCCGGGCGGATTTCGATTATCCCGACAGCAGCGAACGGGAGTACAGCATGAGTGAATTTGACACCCTGTTTGCCGGAAATTCGAAGGAAAGGTACTTCAAATCGCAGATTTTCATCGATGAGATTTTTGTCCGGTACGGCTATAACTTCTCGGCCCGGAAAAAGGCTCCCGGAAAAGTCATCTACGACAAGTTTATTCAGGCGGACTGGTACGTCGCCGCCATGATCGGGTGCCCGACGCAGGATCAGCTTTCGCTCATGAACAACTACATGAGCGCGACCGAGCGGAGAAATATTGAGCACGTTAATACCTGGCAGCAGTCCGCCGGAATCACGCCATTTGATAATCCGGATGAGATATCTTATTACGTAACTCCGATCACAAAGCAGGCTGAAAATGGCGAAAGCGGCGGAGAGTCTTCGAACCAGGCTGAAAATGGCGATAACAGCAAAGGATCGTCTTCGAATGAGGATAAGAAAAAAGAATCAAGTCTTCCGGAAGATATCTACGTGAAGCCGGTAAAGCCCGGAAAAGATTACGAGGCGGAAGACTTTATGGGCGCGGGAAATGCTGAAACCATACGGCTTTCGGAAAGCGGCGGCAGCCAGATCCTTACCGCAGGGGACGCCACTCTTGAACTTCCCGCCGGAGCGAAGGTGTGGTATTTCCACTACGACAGCGCGAATACATTTCTTATGATTGATTCGGGAGATGCGGTGAAGCCCGGATATGTGAGATTCGTGGTCCCGGACGGATTCGGCGGCTTCGCGGACGCTTCCGAAGAAATCGGGGCTTATCCGGACGCCCACATCAGCCGTATCGATAATGAAGGAATCATTATATTTACGACGGGATATTCAGACGCCACAGAAAGTCTTTCATTCCGCTTCTGCAACCGGGAAATGTTCCGCGTGTCTGAGAAATATCACGTAAATCCGGAACGGCACGGCGTGTACAGACGCTCGAATTACGGCGAATTCGAGAGCGGATCGTCGATGAAATATATCGGTCCGGATACGATCACCTTAAGCACATCCGGTAAGAATTATAACTCAGACGGTCCGGAGCTTATGCCGGGCGAAGAGGTCCATTTTACAAAAGTATATTTCGAGTACAGTGGAACCGACGCGTCAAGCGGGAATCATCTCTATGAGATCGAGTTCGCGGGTGAAAAGGGCTGGTTCCGCGAGGACGCGGGCATTCAGTTTACGGATGATCC
>CADBRO010000067.1 GCA_902797075.1 uncultured Lachnospiraceae bacterium | reverse complement strand
TCGCGGCTTTGTCAATGGCGATGAATGGAGAAATCGCCTGCATATGGCTCCGGCTGGTTTAACGGAGTACAAGATTCTCGAAAACTATTTGCCATGGGATATGAGCGGCAATCAAAAGAAGCTGGTGCAAGACGAATGAAACTGACGATTGAATGCCCGCATGGTTATTACGATAACAAACTCCGGATCATATGCCGGAAAACAAATAACAAGTGCGCACACCAATATTTTAAGCGCTGTAAAGGTTGGTGGGCGCTCACACAGTATGCAGTAGGCTGTCCATTACGGAGGGAATGAATGAGGACAATGATCGCAATCCCGTGCGGTGATACCGTGCAGGCGTTGTTTATGTCGGCATGTCTTGGTTTGCAGTTAAGCGGCGAAATCAATTATATGATTGTTTCCGGCTCGCTGATTTATGACGCTAGGAACAAAATTTCCGAGCGAGCAATCGCGGAGGAATATGATCGGGTGATGTGGCTTGATTCGGATATGACTTTCGAGCCGGATTTATTCAAACGGTTATCCGCGCATCTGGATGAAGGGAAAGATTTTATCACGGGCATGTACTTCAAGCGGAAGGCGCCGGTCACGCCGGTTGTGTATTCTTATTGCGGTATTGATGAAGAGGAGAAAATCCCAAAAGCAATACCGTACGAAGACTATCCACGAGATTCTGTTTTCCAGGTAGCCGCGGCTGGCATGGGCGGGTGCATGATGACTGTTGATTTGCTGCGAAAGGTGCAGGAAAAATTTGGCTGTCCGTTTTCGCCATTGATCGGATTCGGTGAAGATTTTTCCTTCTGCCAGAGGGCGTTGATCGTTGGGTCGTCGCTGTGGTGTGATTCTTCGATCAAGCTCGGACATATTGCGCAGCAGATCATTACGGAAGGTTTTTATGACAGTATCAGGAGGACGAAAACATGAAATACGAAACACGGTCTGTCCCTGTTGAATTTATAACGCGAGATGACGGCGGAGATCTTTCAATCGAAGGATACTTCGCCGTTTTTAATAGCAACTATGACTTGACACCTGATATGAGTGAAAGCATAGCACCTCACGCTTTCGCTGAAACTCTTTCCGGTGACATCCGGGCGTTAATCAATCATGATACGACGTTAGTGCTCGGCCGCACCAAGGCCGGAACACTCCAGCTCCGTGAAGACGAACGCGGCTTGTGGGGACGTGTCACCATCAATCCGAACGATGGAGATGCGCTCAACCTGTACGAACGTGTCAAGCGGGGTGACGTCGATCAGTGTTCGATTGGATTTGACATCGTCGAGGAGAAAACCGATTTTCGAGACGACGGTTCGGTTCATTGGACAATAGAGAAGGTCAACCTATGGGAAGTTAGTTGCTGTACGTTTCCGGCTTACAAGGAAACAAGCATCTCGGCACGCGCCGAACAGCGCGACGAAATCAAACGCCGTGAACTAATGGCGTGGAAAGAAAAACAGAAAGAGAGGTTAAATCATGGCACTGAAGGCCCTGATGCTCCGGAAGCGTCTGAATGACGCACGGAAACAGCTTGATGCTCTCCGGTCCAAGGATGCGGATTTTGAAACCCGCGAGGCGGACCTGGAAAAGAGTATCGAAGAAGTGACGGCAGATGAGGAACGCGCAGCCGTCGAGGAAGCTATCGAAACGTTTGAAACAGAAAAGGCCGCACATGAAGAGTCTAAGGGTGAACTTGAAAGAGCGATCAAGAATTTTGAAGACGAACTCGCGGCAGAAGAGGCGGCACAGGATACTACACCGCCGGAAGAAGAAAGATCGGCAGAGGAACCGGTCAGAAAGGAATATGCTCCTATGGTTAGAGACAAATTTTTTGAAAATATGACAGTTGAACAGCGTGACGCTTTCTTCCAGAGAGAGGACGTCTCCGGATGGCTCGGCGAGATCCGTACCTGCATCAAGGAGAAAAGAGCACTCACCGGTGTCGGCCTGACTATTCCGGAAGTAATGCTCGGCCTGATCAGGCAGAATATTATTAATTATTCAAAACTTTACAGGCATGTCGATGTCCGCGCTATTGGCGGCGATGGACGTGCGGTCGTTATGGGCAACATTCCGGAAGCTGTATGGACGGATTGCTGCGCGAATCTTAACGAACTTGACCTTGGTTTTAATGATGCAGAACTTGGCTGCTGGAAGGTCGGAGGTTTCTTCACAGTATGCAACGCTAACCTTGAAGACAGCGACATTGCACTCGCATCCGAGGTACTTTCCGCTATCGGTCAGGCGATCGGCATCGCACTTGACAAGGCTATCCTCTACGGCACTGGCACACGGATGCCGCTCGGTATTGTAACAAGACTGGCGCAGCAGTCTCAGCCGGCGTCCTATCCGGCAACGGCTCGCGCGTGGGAAGATCTGCATACCAGCAACATTAAGACAATCGCAAATACGGTCACCGGTAAGGACCTGTTCGCTCAGCTTCTGCTCAACTTTGGTGCTGCCAAGGGTAAGTACAGCAGGGGTCAGATCATCCATGTCATGAATGAGACGACCTATACATTCCTGATGGCGCAGGCTATGGCATTTGATGGCTCCGGTGCGATCGTGAGCGCAGTGAACGGCACAATGCCGGTCATCGGTGGCATTATCGAAGTTATTGATGC
>CADBRO010000066.1 GCA_902797075.1 uncultured Lachnospiraceae bacterium | reverse complement strand
GTTGCCTGCGCTTCCTTTGGAAGCCGTTCCCTCAGCATGCTGGTCACGGTCTTCCCCTTCCAGAAATCACAGATCACCCGGATATCCTCTTTATCCTCCTCCCGCAGAATGTAGCAGTCCGAGGGACGCTGATCCGGAAAGAACGGATCGCCGTAGAGGAATTCGCTTTCCATCCATTCGACGTCAAATTCCGGGAAAAGCGGCGCCCAGCGGGGCTTTGACGCGTGATTTCCGGCAAAAAGGCTGCCCGGCATAATGTATATGCTCATATTCTGAAGGACATGTTCCACCGCGCGGGCCCGCCGTACAATCGGAGCCTGATCCATGTGTTCCCGGTAATACTCTGTCAGATATTTTGCTCTCTCAACGCAGATTCCGTATTTAAACGAAGTCACATGATGATAAAGGTTGTCGATGCGCTCTGTTCTTTCCGGCTTTGTTGAAATCTGATACGATTCACTGCTGCTCATAACAGTTCCTCCCAACTAAAAAATACTGTGGTTTCACCTATCTGCGATCATGATATTTAATCGCGGTCCTGGTGAACACTCACAGCATTTAGATAAAAGTGGAATATTTTTGCTTTCAAAAAACAGCAGGGCGCATCCCGCTGATTTAGGAGAGAGTCAAAATCTCATGAGCCTCCTCCGAACCTACCTGATTTCTTCTTGCTCTTTCTGGTAGGTCCTGTTCAGCTCCTCCGGACCTATCAAGATTCTTCTTGCTCTTTCTGGTAGGTCCTGTTCAGCTCCTCCGGACCTACCGGATAGCTTCCTGCTCTTTCTGGTAGGTCCTGTTCCGCTCCTCCGGACCTACCTAGATTCTTCTTGCTCTTTCTGATAGGTCCTGTTCCGCTCCTCCGGACCTACCAAGATTCTTCTCACTCTTTCTGATAGGTCCTGTTTGGTACGTCAGCCCTCGCCTCAATGAAATTTGATTATCAGATCCTCCCGTTCAGCGTATTCAGCACCCTTTTCTTATCGAGACTCCATAGCGGCGCAATTAAAAGCCTCCTCGGCCCGTCCCCGGTCATCCGGTGCAGCACCGTCTTTTCCGGGAGAATTCTCACACACTCCGCGACCAGATCCGCATATTCCTCGAGGGTCATGAGCGGAAACGGCTGCCGCTCGTACTCTCTTCCAAGGTCAGTTCCCTTCAGCACCTGCAGCATCTGAATCTTGATTCCGTCAAGCGGAGGCTGCAGCGCCGCCAGATAGCGGATGGTTTCCAGCATCTCATCTTTTGTCTCGCCCGGAAGATTCATGATCACATGGACGATCACTTCAAGCCCCCGGTCTTTCAGCTCCCTGTACGCCTTTTCAAAAACCGGCAGAGCATAGCCCCTTCTGAAAGCTTCCGCGATCCGCTCATGAACGGTCTGGAGCCCAAGCTCCACCCACACCGGCTTAATCTCCCGAAGGCGCGACAACATATCGAGGATCTCCGGCGGCAGGCAGTCCGGCCGCGTTCCTAAGGAAAGAACCGCGACATCGTCTCTTCGGATCACCTCTGTGTAGAGTTTTTCCAGTCTTTCCGGATCCCCGTAGGTGTTGGTAAACGACTGGAAATACGCGATGAACCGCTTCGCGTCCGTCTTATTCGCGATCCTTCTTTTTGCTGCCTCGATCTGACTGCCGATATCTCCCTCTTCCGCGAAATCGCCGGAGCCGCCCTCCGAGCAGAACGTGCAGCCGCCGAATCCGATGGTTCCGTCCCGGTTCGGACAGCTGCATCCGGAGGTTAAGGACAGGCGGTAAATCTTCTCTCCATAGGTCTGTTTCAGATAATCCGAAAGCCTGATCATGTGGATTTCTCCGATCCTACGACAGTGCCGCCATCAGTGCGATGAGCGGTGAATTCCAGTAGATTGTGATCTCATTTGTAGAATAGCTCGCGTCGTTGTCCGTATAGCAAAGCGCCGGAGCCGCGCCGGCAAGCACGCCTTGGGCATACGGATCCTCAAGCCGGCTGTCCGGACCGCCGGAGAGCATCCCGGGGACAGCCTCCCCGACGAACTGCGACGGGCGGTGGTGCGGTGATTTCGTGGAAATGGCGCCGAACCCCGTGATATACGAAATTCCCATGCCGTTAAGCCCGCGAAGATAGTCAAACATCCTCTCTGCTGCGCGGCGGTAAGATACTTCTCCTGATACGCGCTCCGCCAGGAGAAGTATCAGGGCGTCGTTCGCGACGAGCATGTTGGAGCCCCAGGGATAATCCGTTCCAAGAGCCACGCCGTATGCGTCGTTTTCAGTCTTTGCGAGGATCCGTTCAGCAGCCTGAATAAGCCGCACCCTGCTTTTATCGGCCGCGGGCTCATCACTGTCAAGCATCGCGAAATCAACGGTCATATAGGAAGTCATGAGATCCCAGCCGAGACCTTCCTGCGGGTATCCCGCCTGTTCCTCCCGGACGTACGCCGCTGCTGCTTCTTTCCGCATTTCCTCCGGCAGATCTTCCGTAAGCCAAATCTCGCCCGCTGCCCAGAGCTTCTCGTCCCTCCAGTCTTCGTCGGGATACTCTCCCGTCACGATATCGGACGGATTGCGGAAGCCTCCCGCATTTTCGTTATTTTTGATCCACTCCCACGCCTTTTCCGCAGCCCCGGCACTCTGCGCGGCAAAAGAAGGATCGACGCTCTTGTAGATCCTTGCGGCTTTCGCCATGACCGCAGCAAAATCACAGGTTGCCGCCGCTGATATGGGGGAAAGAACCAGCTCATCCGTCTCCCCCTCGGGCATAACGACCCCGGGGAAATTCCGGCAGGTCACTTTATGGTACACGCCGCCGGACTCATCCTGCATCTTCAGCATCCAGAGAAGCTCGTATTTTGCCTCGTCAAGAAGATCGGGAATTCCGTTTCCGCTCTCGGGAATCCCGAAATCATCCCCGTCTGCCCCGAAATACTCATACGCGAAGAAGAGGTCTGCCACGGTCTTCGCTCCGGGAACGACGTATCTCCCGTAATCGCCCGCGTCGTGCCAGCCGCCGCTTACATCTTTATACTGATCGGTTCCGTAGATGAGCGCGCTGCCCGTATGGCACGCGCCGTGATGCCATTTTCCAGCGTATGCTTCATCAAGTTCGGTACCGCACCGCTGCATATAAAGTACACGGAAAACGCTGCGGAACATCTCACCGAACTCGTCCTCGGAAATACGAAATACGCAGCTCTCCGCCGTGGCATCGCCCGAATTAACTTTGAGATAGTAGCTCCCCGTTTCCGAAAGATCCGAGAAATCCGCAGATTTCACATAGGAATCCGTCGCCGCATCATACACGGGATCACCCAGCGTTCCCGTATACACCGTCTCCTTCGTATCCTCCCGGATCACCTCAAAGCTCCCGCCCTCATTTTCATCCGTCACGGCAAAGCGCTTAATATCTGACGGGCGGAGTCCCGCCTGGACAATGGAGATCCGAAGATCCGCGCCGCTTACTTCCTCTTTTACCACTCCCGATACGTCCGTCGCTGTAAGCTGAATGTTGTCAATCATGATACTGTGTCCTCCCGGGTCATTTGTCATTTCCGGAGCAATTCCGGCGTTAAACGCAAGTCTCGGCGCAGGATCCGTCGGCTCGCCCATTACAAAATCCGCGCTGATATGTTTTTCTTCCGGTCCCGCTTCGATGCGCTCGGAATAATACGCGTGATAGTCTCCGCCGTTTAGCTGAAGCCGGTATTCCAGCGTTCTGGTGATATCACAGGATATATCAAAACTGAAATGGTACTCGCAGCCCTCAACGAGAGAAAATCCGTCACGGTAAGCCTGATTGGCGTAATCCAGGTCTCCGCAGTTCTCAATCCGGAACTCGAGTTTTCCGTTTGAGTTTTCGAGACTGCTCGTTCCTCCGTTCGTATAGATCATGAAGCCTCCGATCGTGCCGTCATCAAACGAAAGATCGAGCAGCTTCTCACCCTCCGCAGGATCTGCGCCGTGTACCGCAAAAGCCCCCGTTACGGCAAGCAGAACCGCAAAAAATAAAGCAGCACAACACCTGAAACGGAATCTGACATTTTCTTTCATGTTCGTATCTCCCTTGTAATAGAGTGTTATGGCCTTTCACGGAAACCGGATATTAATAAACCGCGATTCTCCCGGCTTTTGCGCCGCGTCCGCCGGAAGCGGCTCCTTAAAGCAGGAACTTCTGCTCCTGTTATCAGTATGCGTTCCTCAGCCCGAAAACGCAAGATGGGCATTCACTGAAACTGTACGGAATCCATTAAATCAGATAGACACTCCTCCCCGACAGTGTTATGATTATCGAACAGCCTGTTTCCGGAATTCCGGATACGGGCTGTCTGAATGTATTATTAATCACAGTGAGGCCTGATCCCGATATGAACCGCGACAATACCCTTATGATCACAGGAGACATCCGGAAAAAGATTCTCCTGTTTGCACTTCCGATTTTCCTCGGCAACTTATTCCAACAGCTCTATAACGCCGCCGACTCCATCATCGTCGGCAATTTCATCAGCAGCAGCGCCCTTGCGGCCGTCAGCTCAGCAGGCAACCTGATTTTCCTCGTTATCGGCTTTTTCAACGGCATCTCCGTCGGCGCGGGAGTCGTAATCGCCCATTATATCGGTGCGAGAAACGCGAAGTCCACTGAGGAGGCCGTCCACACGACAGTCGCGCTCGGCATCGTCTCAAGCATTATTCTGACAGCAGTCGGCACGCTCCTTGCACCGGTGATGCTGAGGCTTATGAACACGCCGCCGGAAGTGCTTCCGCAGTCCATCACGTATTTCCGGATCTATTTTGCCGGATCCTTCGGCTTCGTCATGTACAATACATTCGTCGGAATCCTTCAGGCATCCGGCGACAGCCGTCATCCACTGATCTATCTTGCGATCGCCTCGGCCGTCAACGTAGTTCTCGACCTCCTGCTCATCGCCGGCCTTCACATGGGCGTCGGCGCCGCCGCATTTGCAACGGCGGTATCCCAGCTCTTAAGCGCGTTTCTTGCGATGACAAAGCTCCTCCGGACGGACGCGGACTACCGGCTCGTGCTCTCAAAAATCCGCTTCCGCAGGCATCTCCTTAAAAAGGTGCTTCAGTACGGCCTTCCCACCGGGCTTTCCAACTCGGTCATGGCGCTGTCGAACGTCGTCATCCAGTCCTATATCAATGCCTACGGGGCGAAAGCGGTTGCCGGTATCGGAGCATACATAAAGATTGAAGGCTTCGCTTTTATTCCGATCACCGGATTCGCCATGGCGATGACCACCTTCATCGGCCAGAACCTCGGTGCCGGAGAATACGGACGCGCAAAGAAGGGCACCTATTTCGGAATCACCTGCGCACTCGCGGCATCCGAAGTGATCGGTCTTGTCCTGTTCCGCTTCGCGCCGCAGCTGATCGCCTTTTTCGACAGTGACCCGGAGGTTATCGCGTTCGGCACCATGCGGGCGAGATATGTAACTCTCTTTTTCTTCCTCTGCGCGTTTACCCATGTAGGGTCCGCGGTTCTCCGCGGTTACGGAAGACCCGTAGCCTCGATGTGCGTCTTTCTCCTCTGCTGGTGCGTGGTAAGAGTCGTGATCCTCGCGGTCACGGAGCGTTTTATCCATACCATCCGGACCACATTTATCGTCTATCCCGTCACCTGGACTCTGAGCTCGACCGTGATCCTTATTCTTCTGATCCTGACGTTCCGGAAGCATCCGCTCGCGCAGTCCTGAGGCGCTGGTCAGCCAGGATCGCCTGCCCATTTGAAACCGGCATCATACGAAGCGTGCCGACGAGCATGTACACCGGATGAGGTAAGCTATGACAAAATCCGTCGACAACAAAACCGTATTTGAAACCATGCCGGTCCCGAAAG
>CADBRO010000065.1 GCA_902797075.1 uncultured Lachnospiraceae bacterium | reverse complement strand
CATCTTTGGCCTGTGGTTTACAGCACATAAAATATGAGTTTCCAAATCTACGGCATATGTATATAATGCGTTAATTGAGGTTTTCTGTTTTCCAACGGTATGATATAGTTAAAGTAGCGCGCATTTGCCGCACCACGCTCATTGTCATAGCAAGCATAAAGGAGTATCTGAGAAATAATGGACGTTATAACAATGATTTTGTCATTGCTTTGCGGTGTTTCCCTGTTTCTTTTCGGCATGTCGCTGATGGGAGACGGGTTAAAAAGTGTTGCCGGAAATAAACTTGAGGCTTTTCTCTATAAGATGACAAACACGCCGATCAAGGGAGTTCTTCTCGGGACCGGCGTTACATCCGTGATTCAGTCCTCTTCCGCGACGACAGTTATGGTTATCGGCTTCGTCAATTCAGGTATGATGAAGCTGCGTCAGGCGATCGGAATCATCATGGGGGCGAACATCGGAACCAGTATTACAGGCTGGATTCTCTGTCTGTCGTATATTGAAGGTTCAAATGGTATCGCGAAGCTTCTGTCTTCTTCGACGATCGCCGCAGTGGTCGCGATCGCCGGAACTTTGCTGAAGATGCTCTCAAAGAAATCGATTCACCGGCATCTCGGCAATATCATGCTCGGATTCGCGATCCTCATGGTCGGCATGCAGATGATGAGCGGAGCAGTGGCGCCGCTTAAAGAGAGCGAACTGTTTATGAAGACGCTGACAGTCTTCTCGAATCCGATCCTCGGCATGTTGCTTGGTATCGTGATGACGGCAATTCTTCAGAGCGCGTCGGCGTCTGTCGGTATTCTGCAAGCCCTTTCCATTACAGGCGCACTTACGTTCGCGACGGCATTTCCCATGATTCTCGGTATCGGAGTCGGTGCTGCATGTCCGGTTCTGATTTCATCCATCGGAGCGAACAAAAACGGAAAAAGAACCGCGCTGATTTATCTGCTTGATGATCTCTTCGGCATGGTTTTATGGGGAATTGTGTTCTATTCGCTGAATGCCGTGCTTCATTTTCCGTTTATGACAAAAACCGTAAATCCGGTTCTTATCGCGGCAATCAACTCGATCTTCAGAATCGCGACGGTATGCATCCTGTTCCCGTTCATTCCTAAGATTGAGAAGCTTGCCAAACTGATCATCAAGGATTCCGCAGAGGATCTTGAGGATCTCGCGGACAGCGCGGACTTCGATCTTCTTGAAGAACGTCTTCTCAAGTATCCGGCACTTGCGATCGGGCAGAGCAACCGTGTGGTTGCGGGCATGTCGAAAAAGGTCCGCAAAAACGTGGGAAGAGCACTGAATCTGATTCATGAATATTCGGAGACGAAATATGAGAAGGTCCAGCGAAAAGAGGATCTGATCGATAAATACGAGTCGAAAACCGGCGACTATCTGATGCAGCTGACGAGATGCGAGATGGATGCAGCACAGACAAGACAGGTTACGCTGAATCTCCGCGCCATTGGTGACCTTGAGCGGATCGGGGATTATGCCTCCAACATCGCAAGAGTCACGAATCAGATTCATGAGGAGAATATCACCTTTTCTCCGGACGCCATGCGGGACCTCAACATCGCGATTGAGGCTATGAGGGAGATCGTCAACAACACGATGCGGTCATTCCAGGACCATGATCTCCACGTCGCGATGCAGATCAAGCCTCTGGCAGCAGTGATTTCCAATCTCTGCGAGTCGCTGAAGGCCGGGCACATCAGCCGCCTGAGCCGCGGAGAATGCGGCCTTGAGCAGGGTTCCGTCTTTACCGAGCTCGTTAACAGCTTTGAGCGGATCGTAACCCACTGTGTAGCGTTATCCGGTGCGGTCCGAAGAGAGTATCAGGAACATCCGGACTATCACGTTCATTCTGCAAGTGCTGCGGAGCTGACGGAAGAGGAGTACAACGCGATCTACAACCACTTCCTTGAAAAATATGATATGGAATCGCAGGAGGAGCACGAGATCAGCGTCGAGGCTGAGAGTGTGCAGTAATGCATGAAAAACCAAAGATGCGGCCGGACATTAACCGGCCGCATCTTTTTCAAATGCCGTATTTTTCAAGATCAACCTTTCCGTCTGTGACCACAACGCCTTCGGCTTCAAGCCGCTGCTTCTGCACACCTTCTCCGCCGAATACAAAGGCCGCAGCAAGACGTCCTTGCGCGTTCACCACGCGGTGGCAGGGAATATGCTCCGGATCCGGGTTTTTGTGAAGCGCGTTTCCCACGGCCCGGGACATTTTCGGGTTTCCCGCCATTTCCGCGATTTTTCCATAGGTCGCTACACGCCCTTTCGGGATTTTTTTCACTGCCTCATAGATGCGCTTTGTCGGGCTGTCAGAGATGAGCAGATAGCTTTCCTCGATCATGCAGCGGAGGTCTTTGTCTGGAATACTGCCGTCAAGGATCACCGTGTTCCAGTGGTCACTGTTCATATGCCAGCCGGGAAGGACGGAGCGGTAGACGGTCCGCCAGAAAAAGAGGCGCTCCTCGTTTGCCTTCACAT
>CADBRO010000064.1 GCA_902797075.1 uncultured Lachnospiraceae bacterium | reverse complement strand
TCGGAGACCGATATATTCGGAGAGCACAAAATCCGGAAGAAGAAAAAGAAGAAGGTAAGCGGAAAGCGGATCGCAAGCTTTTCGGAGCTGTCGGTCGGCGACTATGTGGTTCACGAAAATCACGGCCTCGGCATTTACCGGGGAATCGAAAAGGTCGAGATCGACAACGCGGTCAAAGACTATATCAAAATCGAGTATAACGGGAGCAATCTCTACATTCTCGCAACGCAGCTCGACATGCTGCAGAAATACGCTTCCCGGGAGGCGGACGGTCCGAAGCCGAAGCTCAGCAAGCTCGGCGGCCAGGAGTGGAACCGCACGAAGTCGCGCGTAAAGGGAGCGGTTAAGGATATCGCAAATGAGCTGGTGGAGCTGTACGCCGAGCGGCAGAAAGAAAACGGCTTCGTCTACAGTCCGGATACCGAGTGGCAGAAGGAATTTGAGGAAATGTTCCCCTTCGAGGAGACCGACGACCAACTTCAGGCGATCGAGGACACCAAGCGCGACATGGAAAGTCCGAGAATCATGGACCGGCTGATCTGCGGGGACGTGGGATACGGGAAGACGGAGATCGCGCTCAGGGCGGCATTTAAGGCCGTCCAGGACGGCAGGCAGGTGGCATATCTCGTGCCTACGACGATCCTGGCGCAGCAGCATTTTAATACATTTATGCAGAGAATGAAGGACTTCCCCGTCCGCGTCGATCTTCTGTGCAGATTCCGCTCAGCGGCGCAGCAGCAGAAGACGATCCGCGACCTGAAGAACGGCCAGGTCGACATCGTGATCGGAACGCACCGCCTGCTGTCGAAGGACGTTGGATTTAAGAATCTCGGCCTTCTGGTCATCGACGAGGAGCAGAGATTCGGCGTGACGCACAAGGAGAAAATCAAGAAGCTCCGGAAAAATGTGGACGTCCTGACGCTTACGGCGACCCCGATTCCGAGGACGCTTCACATGAGCCTGATCGGGATCCGCGACATGTCGATTCTCGAGGAGCCGCCGCAGGACCGCGTGCCCATCCAGACCTACGTGATGGAATTCAACCCGGAGCTCGTGAGAGAGGCGATCTGCCGCGAGCTCGCAAGAGGCGGTCAGGTGTACTACGTCTACAACCGGGTCCGGGACATCAGTGAAATGGCGCAGCGAATCCAGAACCTCGTGCCGGAGGCGACGGTCTCATTTGCCGACGGGCAGATGAACGAGACGCTTCTGGAATCCGTCATGGTCGATTTCATCAACGGACAGACGGACGTCCTCGTTACGACGACGATCATCGAAACGGGCCTTGATATCGGAAATGTAAACACCATGATCATCCATGACGCGGACCGCTTAGGGCTGTCGCAGCTTTACCAGCTTCGCGGCCGCGTGGGAAGGACGAACCGGACGGCGTATGCATTTTTAATGTACCGGAGAGATAAGATCTTAAAGGAGATCGCGGAAAAGCGCCTCGCTGCGATCCGCGAATTTACGGAGCTCGGATCGGGATTTAAGATCGCGATGCGGGACCTTGAGATCCGCGGCGCGGGGAATCTCCTCGGCGCCGAGCAGTCCGGACACATGGAAGCGGTCGGATACGATCTCTACTGCAAAATGCTCTCGGAGGCGGTGAGCGAAGCGAAGGGACTTCCGGTGGAAGAGGATTTTGAGACGGTCGTCGATCTTTCGATGGATGCGTTCATTCCGGACAGCTACATTCCCAATGAATTTCAGAAGCTGGATTTCTATAAGAGAATCGCCGGTATTGAAAATGACGCCGACGTCGACGATCTGTCGGACGAGATGCTGGACCGCTTCGGAGAAGTGCCGAAGGCCGTCGAAAACCTGATGAAGATCGCGAATCTGAAAGCAGCGGCGCACCGGGGCTCGATCGCGGAGATCAAGCAGACCGGCGGAAAGGTGAGGCTTACCGTTGCCCAGAACCCGAGGTTCGACGTGACGAAGCTGCCGGAGATCATCGGCTCCCACGGAGGCGAATTCACGGTGCAGCGCAGGGCAGAGGGATCGGGATTTGTCTATCACGGCGATATGAAGGAAAAGAATATGCTGAAATCGCTGAAAACATTCGTGACGGAACTTGCCGAAACGAATGAAAAAGCATATAATATCTAGGCATGTGCACTTAAGAAAATAAAGTGCGCGCTTTTAAGATATAAGCATTTGAGGAGGAACTATAAAATGCGGTCTTACATCAGAAAAGCTGCAGCGCTTGGACTGGCAGGCGTGCTTGTGTGCGGAACGCTCGCGGGATGCGGCAAGAAAGCAGATACAAAGGTCGACGGAACAAAGACTCTTATGACAGTTAACGGGGATACGCTGAACCTCGGAGTCGGAAGCTTCCTCGCGAAATATGAGCAGGCTCAGATCTATCAGTTCTATACCGCTTATTTCGGTATGGGAAGCGAGATTTTCGATCAGGTGACCGATGAGGAGAGCACCGAGACATACGGTGACACCCTGAAGGACAGCACGATTGAAGACCTGAAGAAGCAGATGGTGATCAGACAGCATGCCGAGGAATACGGCGTGACACTGACAGACGATGAGAAGAAGGCGATCGATGACGCGGCGCAGGCCTACATCGACGGCAATACCGACGAAGTGAAGGAAATGATCGGAGCTTCGAAGGAAGACCTCGTGGAGCTTATGACGCTTCAGACATATCAGGCCAAGATGATGGATCCGATCGTCAAGGATGTCGATACAGAGGTTTCCGATGAGGAAGGCCAGGTATCTTCTCTCAGCTATATTACCGTAAATGTTCCGACGGAAGAGGAAGTAACCTCCGGCGTCGAATCTGCAGAAACGGCAGTGGAACCGGTGGCGTCCGTTGTCGAGTCTGCGGCAGCGGCAGTTGAAGCTGCGACTGCAGGCGCTGAGTCTGTTCTTGAGGAGATCGCGGCAGGCGCTGAATCCGTTGCGGAAGCATTTGCGTCTTCCGGCGCTGAATCCGTCGCAGAAGAAGTGGTTGAAACTTCACTCCAGCTTTCTGCTAAGGCAAAAGCCCAGAGCGTGATCAACGCAATCCTTGCGGCAGATAATATCGCGGATGCTGATCTTTCCGAGATCGCAAAGACGGTCGATGATTCCCTGACTTCCGTAAGAGGCCAGTTCACGACCTATGATCCCGAGGATACAACACTTGACGCGTCGATCGTTGACGCTGTTAAGGATCTTGAGGACGGTACGCTCGTTGAGACGCCGATCCGCAGCGAAGACGGCACGAAGTACTATGTCGTCCGTTTCGACAAGACCTATGACGAAGAGCGCACAAAGACAAAGAAGGATTCCGTCGTTACGGAGAGAAAGCAGACCCTCTTTGACGAGACGACCGACAAGTGGGTTGAGGAAGCCGAAATCACGGTTGACGAGGATGCATGGAAGAGCGTCACACTGACGGATAAGGCACCGGTCACACTTGCTGTCGCACCTGCGCCGGAGACCACAGCTGATGAAGCTGCAGTGAGCGGAGCCGAGAGCATTCCGACGCTTGTTGAGGTCGAGAGTATTGCCGAGCCGGCCATCAGCGCAGCGGAAGAGGTTCTCAGCATCGTAGAGGACGTAACGGCTGAGACGCTGAGCCAGGCAGAAGATGCTGCCAACTAAGACAATTCAGTCTGTAAGGCAGATCATCGAACCGGCTGTAAGCAGCTGATCGGAATACGGATAACCTGTGACTTTGAGATGTATTATATACACAGCCTCCGGGAGTGATCCCGGAGGCTTTTTTCGTCAAAACGCCCGAATTTCCGCCGATTTTTAAATGATAGTGTAATTGCAATTTCCCAGAGATTAAAGTAAACTTACCGTGATCAACGAAAGCAGCCGTTTCAAACGGCTTTTTCTGACTCGAAAAAGCGGGCGGGCTGCAGCGGGGAGTACATAAATATGCCATACGAACAACTGAGAGAGCAGTTTGCGGAATATTACGGAGACGGCGGAGAGATCCGCCTGTTTTTTGCGCCGGGAAGAGTGAATCTGATCGGCGACCACACCGATTACAGCGGCGGCCATGTATTCCCATGCGCGATCAGTGAAGGAATTACGATGGCGGTGAGAGTGAGAGACGACAACGTATTCCGGTTCGCGTGCACTCAGGAAGGAAAGAAGCGGGACGAAGCCATTTCCATGGATCAGATACCGGAATTCAGATCCGGGACGGGGTGGCTGAATTATCCGATCGGCGTTGTTGACACTCTTTTGAAGGCGGGATATCAGTTACCGCACGGTCTGGATATGCTGTTCGCAGGCGATCTCCCGATTGGAGCCGGCCTTTCGTCTTCTTCGGCGCTTGGTGTCCTTATGACGCTGGCTGCAAGGGAGATTTACGGGCTGTCCGGGATCGATACGGTCGGACTTGCCCAGATCGCGAAAGATACAGATAATCTGTACGGCGGCGGTGCGAGGGGCATCATGGATCCGCTTGCGTGCGCGGTTGGAAAGGAAAACTGCGGCATATTTCTGAGCGTTGACAAGATGCGTTATGAGTACGTTCCGATGAATCTTAAAGGGGCGAGGCTGGTCGTGACGCTGAGCGGTGTAGATTACGCGAAGAAAGAGAAGTTTGAGCCGCTTTTCGGGATGTGCGGGAAGGCGCTGAAACGCCTTCAGTCAGTCACGAACATACAGAACCTCTGCAATCTCAGCTGGGATAAGTTTGAGAGCTGCAAGGACGTCATCATGGACGAGGCTGCGACGAAGCTCGCGCGTCACGTGATCTATGAGGACATGAGGACAATCAGGTCCGTGAATTCGCTCAGAGTCGGAAATATCCGCCGTTTCGGGCAGATGATGAACGAGTCGCATATTTCGCTGCGGGATAACTGCCATGTAACCTGCGAGGAGATCGATTTCCTGGTCGAGCAGGCGTGGAAGATACCGGGGGTTCTCGGAAGCAGAATGACGGGCGCGGGATTCGGAGGAAGCACCGTGAGCATCGTGGAGGGCGAAGCCGTTGACGAGTTCCGGGAAAAAATCGGAGCTGCATACCGCGATAAATTCGGAATCGATGCGGAATTTCTTGTTACAAATGCGTCCGACGGCGCGCGTGAGATTATCTGACTGCCGTCGGGAAACCCGTTCCGGTTACCATAATATAAACACGAATAGCGACTTATCCACGGCAGACCGCCGGTGATAAGCCGCTGTTTTTTCGAAAAACAGTCAGTTATTCACCGATTTATCCACTTTATCCACTGATTATTGCAAAAGTGTTACGTAAACCTGTGGACTGAATAATCCGCACGGACTGAACCGCAAACACGGACTTTCTTATGCGGGAGGCGCAAAGTCATGCGGCAGGGCAAAGGGAATGTGAAAGCCTGCTTTACTTTAGAAAGGATTGTAGAAACAGATGAGACTTAGAAATATACCGGAAGCGCAGGGCATCGTAGACGAAAGCCGTTTTGTCGTACATCAGCCTGAAACCATGAAGGGACAGTGGAAGACGAAACCGGACCGGCCTCTGATTATTGAAATCGGAATGGGGAAGGGGCGCTTCATCATTGAAAATGCGCAGGCGCACCCGGAAGCCGATTACATCGGGATCGAGCGCTATCCGAGCGTCCTGTTCCGCGCGTGCCTCCGCATGGAAGGGATACCGTACAGCACACCGGCGGACAAGATGGAGATGGAGGAGCATCCGGAGCTCTTCGAGGAATTCACGGCGCCGCAAAATCTCCGCTTTTTAAGCGCGGATGCGAGGAATCTTCCGGATTTTTTTGAGAAGGGGGAGGTCGACGGCATTTACCTCAATTTTTCGGATCCATGGCCGAAAGCGAGGCATGCGAAGAGAAGGCTTACGTCACGCGAGTTTCTTTCTCTTTATGAGAAAATCCTTACAAATGGCGGATTTCTTGAATTTAAGACGGACAACAGGGGGCTGTTTGATTTTTCCGTGGAGGAGATCCGTGAGACGCCAACCTGGGAGCTCACGGCAGTGACGTACGATCTTCATCATGACGCGGAGCTTTGCCGCGGAAATATCATGACGGAGTACGAGAGGAAGTTTTCGAAACTTGGAAACAAGATCTGCAAGCTGAGCGCGAGGTTAGTCGACGCCGGAGCTTAAGGAAAGCTGAGCGGGCGGTTCATTTATCACGGAAGCTTAAGTTTACTGCCAGAGAAACTGGAGGTTTGCCGTTCCGCGGGAAAGCATCTGGGAGAGCACGCAGAAGGGCGTAAGAAACCCTGAAGAGGAGCGGCAGGAAAATCTGGGCGTCGGATCGTCCGAGCAGATCAGCGATAAGAAAAACCATACGTTGATGCAGTTTTCGCGGACTTCATGCTCAGCCGTGCCGGGAATGATTTTCTGGAGCTGCTCGACAATCCCGCTGATATAGCCGGTATAGCTGACGGCGGCACTGTTCTCAGACGCCCGGGATGAACTGAGCCCGCGGAATGTATCTTCCGGTACAAGGGACTGCACGGTGTCGGTAAGCCATTCGCGTCTGCGCATTTCCTGATAGGGAGCTCCAAGGTCAACGTCGTCATAGTAGAATTCATCTTCAAAATAAGCCAGATTCATAACAGTCCTCCATATCGCGTTCGGTTTAAGTGATTTTGTGTATGGAATAATTGATTGTTATGTATATATCATAGCGGTATTGCGTTTCATCAGCGGTTACATGAGCAGGTTTGATGAGGATTTTTTGTCACCATCCACGGACCGATCCTGGATAGTAATATTTT
>CADBRO010000063.1 GCA_902797075.1 uncultured Lachnospiraceae bacterium | reverse complement strand
CAGGAGATGAAGATTTCCGTTAAAACCCGGATCGGAATGGAGAGCGAAGACGAAGCGGAGAGCCTGATGGAGGTATTCAACCGGTATCCCATCTCGAAGCTCATCGTTCATCCGCGTCTCCGGAAAGATTTTTATAAGGGAGAGGTGCGGCTTCACGTTTTTGAGAAAATCTGCGCGCTTACGGAGATTCCCGTTATATTCAACGGGGATGTTTTCACCCCTGAAGATGCCTGGCGCATCGCGGCGGCGTTCCCTGGCATCAGCGGAATCATGATCGGAAGAGGGGCTCTCATGAACCCTTCGCTGTTCCGGGAGCTCGCCGGAGGCGAACCTGCCTCGGAGGCGGAGCTGAAGGAATTTCACGATACGCTGCTTGAGCTCTGGCAGCTTGATATTCCCGATTTTTCCGGCGTGATCGGGAAGATGAAGGAACTTTTGTATTATCTCGGACCGTCGTTTGCAAACAGCGCCGGCGCAATGAAAAAAATACGAAAATCCCGCAGAAAAGAAGAGTATCTGGCTGCCGCGGAGGAGTTGTTTACGAACTGCCGTCTGCTGCCCCGCGATGAGCGTACATGGAGGCCGTGAAATGAGCTCGAAAACTGAGGTGCTGAAGTGTCTTACAGACCGGAAGGGAACTTATATTTCCGGCGAAAACATGGCCAGGGAACTGGGACTTTCCAGAAATGCGGTCTGGAAGGCCGTAAAAGCCCTGAAAAGCGACGGATTTATGATTCTATCCTCCACGAACAGGGGATATATGCTGGAAAATGAGCCCGATGTTCTGTCGGAGGCTTCGATCCGCTCGCAGCTGGATCCTAAGATCGGGGATATCGGAATCAAGGTGTATCCGGTGATCGAATCTACCAGCGAGACCGCAAAGAAGATGGCTCTGGACGGCGCCCCCCACGGAACCATCGTTGTAGCGGACGGACAGACCTGCGGAAGGGGACGCCGGTCCCACGGGTTCTATTCTCCGGAAGGCGGCATCTATGTGAGTATGATCCTGCGGCCGGAAAATTTTCCGTACCGCGACGCAAAGACCGTCACCGCATATGCCGCAGTGGCCGCAGTACAGACTATTTTCACCGCGTCCGGAAAGCGGGCGGGAATCAAGCCGGTCAATGATATTTTTCTTGACGGGAAGAAAGTCTGCGGCATTCTGACCGAGTCCATGTCAGATTTCGAAAGCGGCGATATCGCATGGATCGTCATAGGAATCGGTATGAACTACTGCCTGAAAGAAGACGAGCTTCCGGAGGAGCTTAGGGGAAAGGCGGGATCTGTTTTCGGCCCGTCCGATCACAAAGTGACGAGAAGCAGAATCATCGCGGATCTGGCGGAACGGCTTCTGACAGGATTTCTTACAGCTTGCGAGGAGGATGTAATCCGTGAGTATGAGAGCCTGCTTATAAATGTCACCCAAAAATAAAAACAGGTTGACAATTGTGCTTCCATTTCCTATACTCAGATTGTTGCTCATGAAAGGATACTGGTGCATCAATCAGATCCGGCGGACGGACAGGACTGAATTCTTAAAGAAGGGTAAGGAAAATGAAAGACAAACGAATCAGCGCGATGGTGTATACAGCAGTCATGGCTGCGGCTCTTTGCATTTTGGGATCGCTTTCGGTGCCGATCGGTCCTGTCCCGGTTTCGCTGGCGACATTCGTTATTTATATTTTCCTTTACGTCGTCGGGATGAAAAAGGGCGTCGCTGCCGTAGCGGTCTATCTGCTGCTCGGTCTGGTGGGGCTTCCTGTTTTTTCGGGATATTCCGGAGGACCCGCGAAGATGTTCGGTCCGACCGGCGGCTATCTGATCGGTTATCTGTTCCTTGCGGCAGCTGCCGGATATTTTATCGACAGGTTCGATGCGAAGATTATTCCTTCAGTTCTGGGAATGGTGATCGGCACATTGATCCTTTATGTGCTCGGCACGGCGTGGCTTGCAAAAACAGCCGGGATGTCGTTTGCAGCAGCACTTTCCGCCGGAGTGATTCCGTTTATCGGAGTCGACGCGGCGAAAATGGCGGCCGCCGCAATCCTGGGACCGGTGATACGAAAAGCGGTGAAGCGCGCGCTTCATAACTCATGACAAATGGCGCCTGAAAACAGAGGTGTTCTGATTGTTAATATTGTGTTACAATACATATCGGGATGTGAATAGGGGAACACCCTTATTCACATCCTTTTCAATATCAGGGTTTCATTTATGAGAAAGGTAATTCTATGAAGCGGATTCTTTATCTTGAATGTACCTCCGGAATTAGCGGAGACATGACGGCAGCTGCTCTTATTGATCTTGGTGCGGACAGGGAAGTGCTGCAAAGAGCGCTTGACAGCATACCGGAAAAGGAATTCCGGACAGAAATCAGCAGTGTCAAGAAGGCTGGTCTTCTCTGCTGCGATTTTAATGTTATAACAAAGATCGATAATCATGATCATGACATGGAATACCTTCACGGACATGAACATGCGGATCACATTCATGATATGGAAAATCATCATGATCATGAGGAGCATCATCACGGAGAAGAGCACCATCATGACCATGAAGAGCACCATCATGATCACGGGGAGCATCATCACGGACACAGCCACCGCTCCTATGCGGATATAAAGAAGATGCTTCCGGAAATCGATATGACGGAGGGTGCCCTGAAGCTCGCCGAAAGAACTTTTGAAATTATTGCAAAGGCAGAGGCAAAGGCTCACGGAACCACTGAGGATGAAGTTCATTTTCATGAAGTCGGTGCGATTGATTCAATCGTCGACATCGTTACCTGCGCGGTCTGCTTTGACAATCTTAAGATCGATGCGGCTGTGATACCCTGTCTCTACGAAGGCGGCGGCACCATACGCTGCCAGCACGGCATACTTCCGGTTCCGGTTCCTGCCGTCGTAAATATCGTTGAAGCAGCCGGAATTCCGCTTCATCTGACGGGAGATAACGGCGAGTTCGTAACGCCCACGGGAGCTGCGTTCGCGGCGGCGGTAAGAACGGGAGGTAAGCTTCCGGAGAAGTTTGTGATCCGGAAAACCGGACTTGGAGCCGGCAAGCGCAGCTATGAAAGACCCAGCATCCTCCGCGCCATGCTGATCGAAGAGGCGGAGAGTGAAGACGATGGAAGCGTCGTCCTTCTTGAGGCGAATATCGACGACAGCACTGGGGAACAGCTCGGATATGCCGCCGGGCGCCTCTTAGCGGCGGGAGCGCTGGATGCGTTCTTTGTGCCGGTTTACATGAAAAAGAACCGCCCCGCATATCTGTTCTCTGTGATTGCGCGCCCCTGCGACCGCGAAAAGATGGAAAATATTATCTTTGAAGAAACAACGACGATCGGGATCAGGCGGAGCATGATGGAGCGTACCTGCCTTGAAAGAAGGGCGGAAGAGGTGGATACTCCCTGCGGAAAGGCGAAAGTCAAAGCAGTGACGCTGGGCAGCAGAACAAGAAGGTATCCGGAATACGATTCCGCCTGCGAAATCGCTGCGTCGCAGGGAATTCCGTTCCCCGAGGCGTATGAGATGATCAGAAAGGCCGCGAACCTGCAGGAATGACAGGGTTGAAGGTTTCTGTTATAATCACTAATCAGGCGAAAGGCAGACTATGGTTCGGAATATCAGGCTCAAAGTATTTTTAATGAAAACTGTTTTCACGGCTGCGGGAGCACTCAGCCGGCTGATCAGAAAAGACAGCCGGAAGGTTCTCATCTACGCAAACGAGGGGTTCCGTGATAATTCCCGGTATCTTTTCGACTATATGCTCAGAAACGGATATCAAAGAAAATACCGGATTATCGTCGCCTCGGATGATTACAAAGAGCTTCTTGCCAATCCGGTTCCGGGCGTAAAATACGAAAGCTGCCTTCGCGGCGTTGCCGATTACCTTTCTGCCGGCTGTGTATATTACAGTTTCGGGAAAATACCGATTGTGCCCTGCGGAAAACAAAAAGTCATACAGATGTGGCACGGGACGTCCTTCAAGGGCTTTGACAAAAGCCTGAGGGCGGGAAGCTCGGTCGGCAAACAGTACTACACCCATGTGTTTGCGAGTTCCGAATTCTTCCGCCCCATCGTCATGAAGAAATTCGGCGTGACGAATGACCGCGTTTTTATCTGCGGACATCCGCGAACCGACGTCTTTTATGAGGACGACGGAAACAGGTATTTCCCGGAAGATACGCGGCTCGTCATCTGGCTTCCCACCTTCAGAAAATCTTCCCGGCTTGGTTATGCCGATACGGAAGCTTCCGGGGCGGTCCCCATTTTCAAAAACGAGGAGCTGCCGGAGCTTAACGAAAAGCTTGCAGGATGCGGGCTCAAAATGATCGTAAAGCTTCATCCGCTTCAGGATACGGGCGGCCTCAAAGTGCGGAAATTTTCAAATCTTGAGCTCATGACGCAGGAGGATTTTGCAGGCGCCGGCTATGATCTTTACCGGCTGCTGAAAGAGACCTGCGCCCTTGTTACGGATTATTCGTCCGTCTTCTATGATTATCTGCTGCTTGACCGGCCGATCGGATTTACGGAAGACGATGAGGGAGAATATCAGAAGAACCGCGGTTTCGCGGTGGAAAATCCGGATGATATGAAACCGGGAATGCGGATTCCCGACAAGGAAGCATTTTACCGTTTTCTTGACATGACGGCCAGTGGGCAGGATGACTTCGGAAAATGGCGGGAGCGGATCCGGACGCTCGCAAATGCGTATACCGACGGGCAGAACTGCCGGCGCGCAATGGAGGCAGGAGGACTGCTGAAAGACTGATTAAGAATGACGGAGGGTTGTTATTTTCATGCATCTGCACGGAAAAAAGGAAAGCGCTGCCGCGCCTACCGCAAGAATTGCGCTGTGGTATGCATTCAGCAATGTGTTTGTCAGGGGAATGGCTTTTATTTCAACCCCTGTGTTTACAAGGCTTCTTTCGAAGAAGGAGTTCGGAATGTTCAGCAATTTCACGTCCTGGGAGAGCATCCTGGCCGTGATCGTTACGCTGGATTTTACCGCTTCTGTCGCGAGGGCAAAATACGATTTTGATGAGCGGATGCACGAGTACCTGTCGTCGATACTGCTGGTCAGCAATATCGTGACGTGCATTTCCTGGCTGATCGTAGAAATCTTCCACGTGTATTTTGAGAAGCTCTTTTCCATGGAGCTGATCTATATCCGCGCGATGTTTCTCTACGTGATGTTTCTGCCCGCATTTTCGTATCTTCAGGCAAAACACAGAATTTACAGGAAATACCGGTTCTTCGTCGCTTTCGCGGTTTCATCTGCGCTTCTTAGGACGGTGACGGCGGTGATTCTCGTCATCGTGATGCAGAACAAGCTGCTGGGACGGGTGATCGGCTACGTCGTCCCCACGACGATGCTGAACTTTGTGCTATGGGCCGTTATCATCTACAAGGGGCGGACAATCCGCCGCGACTGCGTCAAATTTGCGGCAGGCATATCCATCCCGCTGATTCCCCACGCCCTGTCCGGAATCGCGCTTGGATCCTCCGACCGGATCATGATCACGAAGTATATCGGCGCGGAAGCGAATGCGCTTTATACCGTCGCCTACCAGATCAGCCTTCTCGCGAACCTGATCTGGAATTCCATGAACCAGGCCTGGGCGCCGTGGCTTTATGACAGCATTCACGATGACAGAAGGGATGCGATCAGAAAGAATTCCAGAATCTACCTCGGCGTATTTGCGATCCTTGTGGTCGGCGTGCTGCTTGTCACGCCGGAGGCCATGATCGTCATCGGCGGCGCAAAGTATTATGAGGCGAGGTTTGTCATGCCTCCTGTCATATTCGGCTGCGCGTTCCAGTTTGTCTACGGCATGTACGTCAATATCGAGATCTACTCGAAAAAAACAGCCCTGATCTCCATGGGAACCGTCGGGGCAGCTCTGCTTAATATCGGACTTAACGCCGTCTTTATTCCGAAATACGGATATATCGCCGCGGCGTATACGACGCTCGTCGGCTACGCGGCGCTGTTTTTCTTCCATATGCTGATCGTGAAGAAAATGATCAGTCATCTGGGAGATCTCTATGATATGAAATTCATCGCGCTGGTGCTTTGCGGGCTCGGGGCGATGAGCGCGGTTTCACTGCTTCTTTACCGCACGAGAATTCTCCGGTATGTAATCCTTGCGGTGTACTGCGTATTGATGCTTGTGATCGTCTATAAAAAGCGTGACGCGCTCAGAAAACTTCTGGGCATGAGAAAGAGAAAACGTTGAAACGGAGAGATTTGATATGAAGATCGCCTATCTGTCAGGAGCATATAAAAATGCGGGAGACTTCCTGATCGAGAAGAGGGCGCTTGAGCTGATCCGATATGTTCTTCCGGATGCCCAGATCAGCCGGATGCTTAGAAATGAGATCCGTGAAAATGCGGACCGGATCAACGCATGCGACTGCGCAGTGATCGGGGGAGGTCCTGTCTATCAGGAGGATCTGTCCGGATATCTTCCTCTCGACGTCTGCATCAATGAAATCAAACCGCCCGTCATGATTATGGGGGGAGGCTGGTACGGAGTCTCCGGAGCGTCGTCGGCGGTCCGCTCCTATCATTTTGAGGAGAAGACGAAACAGTTTCTCGGGAAAGTCTACGAGTCGGGCTGGGGCCTGAGCTGCAGGGATCCTCAGACGGTCAGCGTACTTAAAAACGCGGGTTTTGAAGATTCGAGGATGACCGGCTGCCCCGCCTGGTACAACCTTCCCTTCGTGGAAAACACGGAGATCAGAAACAGCGGTGAAATCCGGACGATCGCGGTATCGGATCCCGCCAGGCTGTGGAATCTTGAAGGCGCCGTAAGCGTCACGGAGTATCTGCGGAGCCGTTTTCCGAATGCAAAAATCAAATTTGTCTTCCACCGGGGAATGAAGCACGACCGCTATACTTCCGAAAAGACGGAAAAAGCCTGCATGGCCTGCGCCGAAAAGCTTGAGAAATCCGGTGTGGAAATTCTGGACATTTCCTCCGGGGCGGAAGGCTTCAGCGTCTATGACGACTGCGATCTCCACGTCGGATACCGGGTTCACGCGCATATTTACAACATCAGCATCCGCCACCGCTCGATCCTTATTGAGGAGGACGGGAGAGGCGCCGGAGTCAACGCCGCGCTTCAGCTTCCGCGGATCTGCGCTTACAACGATTACTGGCAGCCCGGCAGCGGCAGTCTCCGTAAGCTTTACATAAAAAGCGGGAGAAACATCAATCCGGATGTTGTGAAGGAGCTCGGGGTATGGCTTGATATCCAAAGGGATACGGGCTGGGAATATCTTGAAAATGCAATGAAACTGACGAAGCGGTACTTCGGACTGATGACGGAGTACGTCCGCCAGCTTGAAAGGTAGGTCAGAGGTTGAAAATTTGTCTTGTCGGTTCATCCGGGGGCCATCTCACTCATTTATATATGCTGAAACCGTTCTGGCAGAAGCACGAGAGATTTTTCGTAACATTTGACAAGGAAGATGCAAGAAGCCTGCTTGCAGAAGAGAAGATGATCCCATGCAGCTTTCCTACGAACAGGAATCCGGTCGCTCTGATTAAAAACACGATCCTCGCGGCGAAGGTCCTCCGTAAGGAAAAGCCGGATCTGATCATTTCAAGCGGCGCGGCGGTCGCTGTTCCGTTCTTTTATATCGGACGATTGCTCGGTATGAAGACGGTCTACATCGAGGTTTTTGACAGGGTGGATTCTCCGACGCTGACCGGAAAACTAGTCTATCCGGTAACGGACCGGTTTGTCGTCGAGTGGGAAGAAATGAAGCGCGTTTATCCGAAAGCAGTGAATCTCGGGAGTATTTTTTGAATATGATTTTTGTGACAGTTGGAACACATGAGCAGCCGTTTGACCGTCTGATCCGGGAGATTGACCGCCTGAAGGGGACAGGAGAGATCCGCTGCGATGTGATGATCCAGACGGGATACTGCAGTTATCGTCCGGTTAACTGCAGTTTCAGGCAGTGGCTCACGCCGGCGGAGATGTCCCGCTATACGGAAGAGGCCCATATCGTGATTACCCACGGCGGTCCGTCAAGTTTTCTCGCGGTTGTAAGCGCCGGCAAGGTGCCGATCGTCGTTCCGAGGAGAAAGCAGTACGGCGAGCATGTGAATGATCACCAGTTTGAATTTGCGAATAAGGTGGCGGAGCGGTACGGAAATATTCTTGTCGCAGCTGACGTAAAGGAACTGGGCCGCATGATTGCGGACTACGATAAGCTGACGGAAACCATGAATACCGCCGCGATGTCCAACAACCGGAAGTTTGTCCGGGACTTCGAGGCGCTGATCGGAGATCTTATGAATACAGCATCAAAAGGGCGCGGAACGAAAAAGCGCGGAGGTGAGCGATGAAACAGTATCGACGCGGTTATACACAGGGGGTTTATGATATGTTTCACATAGGCCACCTGAATCTTCTGTGCCGTGCGAAGGAACAGTGCGAATACCTGATCGTGGGAGTCAATTCCGACAGGCTCGTCGAGGAATACAAGCATAAAAAACCGGTAATTCCGGAAGAAGAGAGAAGACAGATCGTAGAAGCGATAAAGCCTGTCGACGAAGCGGTAATCGCCGATACCCTCGATAAGGAAGCTCAGCTTGAGCGTCTTTGCTTCGACGCCATCTTCATCGGAGATGACTGGAAAGGAAACCCGAGATGGCTGGAGACGGAGAAAGTGCTGGCAAAACACGGCGTCGACGTGGTCTATCTCCCGTATACGAAGGGCGTATGTTCCACGGAGCTCCGCTTCATGGAAAACCGGTCCGTCGGGGAAAAATAAATGGAGAATCATCGGAAAGACACAAAAGAACCTCTTCGTGTACTGCAGCTTAACTCGGGCAGCAGGAATTTCGGCGGGGTATCTTCATTTTTGTTTCAGGTGTACCGGCATATCGACAGGGAAAAGATTCAGTTCGATTTTCTTGCGCCGGAGGAGACCACCTACGGAATTGTAAGAGACCGCATCAATGAAATGGGCGGAACAATTGTGGAGCTCGGCATAAGGGGCAGCGCTGCGGTGAAGAAGATCCGTCTTTACAGGCAGCTTACGCGCTACCTGAAAGAGCATCCGTACAGGATTGTCCACATTAATTCGGGAAATTTCTTTTTCAACATCACAGCTTGTGCCGCTGCGAAAAAAGCAGGGGTACCGGTCAGGATCATTCACTCCCACAATGCGGGAGACGCCGGCATGCCTTTTTACAGGAAGATCCTTTTCCGTCTGCTTAAACCGGCTCTTTTCAGGCTCGGCACCCATTTTGCCGCCTGCTCGGTAAAGGCGGCGGAATATATGTTTGATGAAAATGCGGCTCATGACGGCCGCGTTAAAATCATCAACAACGGTATTGAGACAGAAAGATTTGCCTATAATCCCGGGGTCCGCAGGGAAGTGCGGGAAGAGCTGGGGCTCGGCGGCAGACTTGCCGTAGGCCACGTCGGAAGATTCATGAAGCAGAAGAATCATGAATTTCTGCTCGTTATCTTCAGCGAGGTTATAAAAAAGCGCCCCGACGCGGTTCTTCTTCTGTTCGGAGAGGGGGAACTGATGGAGCAGATCCGCAAAAAGGCAGGTTCCATGGGGCTTTCGGAGTCAGTCCGTTTTCTCGGACAGCGGCCGGACATGAACCGGTATTATCAGGCTATGGACATTTTTCTTCTTCCGAGTCTTCACGAGGGACTTCCCGTATCCGGGATTGAGGCTCAGGCGTCCGGTCTTCCCGTAATCACGTCCGACGCCGTGACCGAAGAACTGAAGATACTGGATCAGGTCAGATTTCTGTCTCTTGACGCTCCGCCCTCAAAGTGGGCGGACCTTGCCGTATCCATGGCGGAGACGGAACGAAAGGACGGCTCGGCGGCAGTTGCCGCGGCCGGTTATTCGATTGAGGAGACAGCGCGGGAGCTGGAAGAATTCTATCTGCGGGCGGGCAGGAAAACTGCCGGGAGCGGTAAATGATCGGAAGTATCTTGAAAAAAATGAAAAACGCCGTCCGGACAAAGCTCGTTTCCGTTATGTGCGCGGGACGGCTTAAGGCAGCTCCCGTTCAGAGAACGTGGGAGCGCGGATTTTCGGCCGCTGTGGAAAAGGGCGGTCTTATTGTCATCGGCCGAAGCGCCTCCTTCCGGAGAAATGTCAGCTTCCGGGTAAAGAGCGGAGGCACTCTCTCGATCGGAGACGGCGTATTTATGAACTCGAATGTCAGTATAACGGCGCTTTCGCGGATCGACATCGGCGACGGAACAAAAATCGCGAATAACGTCGTCATCGTGGATCATGACCACGATTACAGAAACGGACTTAACGGTTATGTGACGGCGCCTGTACAGATCGGAAAGAATGTGTGGATCGGCGCAAACGCCGTGATACTGAAGGGCGTGACAATCGGTGACGGAGCAGTCATAGCGGCGGGAGCCGTCGTAAGAAGCGACGTGCCCCCTTATGCGATGGCGGGAGGCGTTCCGGCGGAAATTATCCGGAAAAAGGACGGAAAGGATTGATAGGCGATGCAGAACGAACCTGAGATCTCCGTCATTTGTGCAGTAAAAAACGGGGCGGAAACTGTAGGAAAGACTGTGGAGTCCGTACTGGCACAGAGTATGCCCGATCTGGAGCTGATCGCTGTGGACGACGGATCCGACGACGGAACAGCGGATATCCTTCTCGCCGCGGCTTCAAGAGACAGCCGCGTCCGTGTGATACGGCAGGAAAATGCGGGAGTATCCGCCGCCAGAAACAGGGGACTCGACGCCGCTCGGGGCAGATACGCCGCATTTGCAGACAGCGATGATGTGACCGGACCGGACTGGCTCATGTCATTAATGAAAGGAATGCAGGAAAACGGCGGCCGCGGGATGTCTGTCTGCGGATATGAGACGGAAAGAAACGGGAAGATCGCACGGACTGCCGAGTTTACGCCGGAAGAGCTGACACCCGCGGAGGCGATGCGGAGATGCCTGCGTTACCGGGATCTGACGACTGCCGTCTGGAATAAAATGTTTCTGACGGAGACCCTTAACAGGGAACATATCCGGTTCCGGAAGGAATACCGGATCGGCGAGGACATGGTTTTCATCGCGGAGTATATCACGAAAATCCGGTCCGTACGAGTCGTTTCCGGCCACGATTATCTTTACCGCGACAACGGTGAAGGCGCGATGGGGTCCTTAAAGAGAGGCAGCGGATTCCGCAGTTCTTTTATCGATGAATGGGAGGCGGCACTTGCCGCTGAGAAGATACTGGCTGAAAGCGGAATCGTTCTTCGCGAAACCGATATAAAAAAACTGCGGATTGCAGGGAAGCTCCTTCCGCTTCTTGAGGCTTACGGCTTAGGAGAACCAGGGCTTAAGAAGGATCTGCAAAGCACGCTGAGAAGCCATCCGGGCATGATTTTAAAGGAACCTGAGTTTGACAGAAACAGAAGGCTTTTCATGATTCTTGGAGCGCTGTCGCCGGGGCTTTCCGGCGCGGTCAGGAGATTTACATGGAAGAGGCAAAAACAAGATCATTAATAATACCGGCAAGAATACCGGTCATGATTCTTCTTATGCCGTTTTTCGAGCCGAATGGTCTGAGCTTTATTCCGAGGGTGGACCGTATATTTACGCTGCTAATCGCAGCGGCGTTTATGCTTGCCTTTGCGCTTTACATCCGGAGCGGCCTCTATTCGAAACTGTTTTTGCTGACGGCCGTCTGGAGAGGCGCGCTTCTTATTTCAGGGCTGATCGCAGGGCATACGGTCGACAGGTCCTTCGTGATGCGGAGCGTCCTGATCCTCGGGGTTCTTATGAGCCTTGAGCTCGCCCTGAGATTTGACGCGATGGAGGCGGTCACCGGTCTGTATACGATTCTCGCGGCGAATCTTCTGGTGAATCTTTTTACCTGCATAAACGGCGGGCTGGTAATCCGGCAGACCCAGCTGTATTACTGGAACGGAATGCGCACCCGCTTTACGGACAGCATTATTCCCGCGATCGTGCTCGCGTTTCTGATTTCCTGGAAGCGGAAGGGCCGCCTTCTTACGCCGCTGTCCGTCGCGACGGCCGCGATCTCGGCGGCACAGCTTCTTCTGCAGTGGGTGGCGGCAGGAATGCTCGCACTTTTTGCACTTATTCTTTTTATTTTCATATTCCGAAGGATGAAAATAGCTCCGTCGCCTGTTACGGCATTTCTCATTCCTCAGTTGGTCGGAATACTGATTGTGTTTTTCAGGATTCAGGATTTGTTCCGGTTTATCATCGTAGATCTTTTGCACAAGGATCTGACTCTTCACGGAAGAGTTGCGATCTGGGACCAGTTCCTCCTGAAAATGAAGGCGTCCCCGGTGATCGGCATGGGTGAGGCGGGCAGCGGAGGAGCGGCGAGGATGTACTGGTCGGCAAGGCTTCTGCCCGCGCATAACGATATACTCCAGAATCTCTATGACGGAGGGATTATCGGATGCGCGCTGCTTGCCGCAATCCTTATTTACTGCGCTGTAAGGCTTTCGAAATACCGCGGAAGCATGACGGCGCTGCTGCTGTCAGCCGGCTTCTTTGCTGCCGGAATTCACTCGATTGCCGAGGTATCGCACTATTATATTTATTTCTATATTCTTCCGTTCATTGCTGCGAACGCATTTTACACGGAAGAGCAGGAAAGGCAGCAAAATCTGGTCTTTTATTTCTGAGAGAACGGATTTTCAGCACCGGATGAACGGAGGTGACTTCGAACATGGAAAAGAAAAACACGTCGGATGAGTTTTCGGTGAACTTAAGGGACCTGCTTTGCGCCGTTCTTCTTAAATGGCGGCTTCTTCTTCTGGCAGGCGTTTTATTCGCCGGCGTTTACGCTCTCTACACGATGCGGCCATCAGGCGGTTCATCTGCGCCCGCGGAATCGGAGCAGAGCGGGGAAGCTTCACTGCAGATGGATCAGTATAAGGCGAATATGGCGGCTCTGGATCTTTCCATAGCAGGTCTTCGCGAGCTTCTCGCAGAAGCGAACAGCTACCTTTCGGAATCGGTTCTTATGAAAATCAGGCCCTATTCCAAGGCAGTTTCGCGCGGTACGGCGGAAATCCGCGCGGGTTCCGGCGATCCGGCCGATCTTGCTCATCTCACGGATATGGCGATAAGAATTCTGAAGGACTATGACACGCTTTCAGAAATGGCGGATGAACTGGGTACAGAGCCGAAGTATATTTCCGAGCTGATCTCGGTCGAGGTTTCGAGATCCGGTTCCGGGCAGAATACCGTCATTAAAACCGGTGATGAAGTACAAGAGAGCGATTCTGTTCAGACTGTGACGATCAAGCATGAAGATATCACGGATACCGGCGGCCACGCTGCGCTTATATCGATCGAAACGATCGGAACCGATGAAGAGACGGCGCATATGCTTTATGAAAAAGCCGGAGAAATGCTGAAGGAGCGGTTTGGAGAAGACGACAGAGTGAAATCCGGTACAGTGGAAATCAGCAGCGCCGTGACTACGGTGGAGATTGACCGGACACTCTTTGCAAAGCAGGCGGAAGCCTTTAACCAGGTGACGTCGCTGAACAAAAGCCTCCAGAACGCACTCGATGAGTCAAGAGTTGTGGAAAAACCGGAGACCGCGTCCGATCAGGGAAAATCAGCGGGCTTTAGCCTTAAAAAGACTGCAGCGGCGGGCCTTGCGGGCATTCTTGCGGCAGCGGTTCTTTTCGCATTCCTTTTTGTGGTGAGCCCGTCTGTTCGCAGCGGGGATGATATCCGGAGAATGTTCGGAATCCGCTGTCTCGGAGACTACGGGACGAAAACCGCGCATAAGCTGCTTAGAGGCGTGGACCGGGCTGTCATACGATTTGTCAGAGGTGAGAGTGAACGCGAAACGGGTGAAACCGACGCGCTCATTGCCCAGGGTATAAGAAATCTGGCCGAAGGGAAAAAAGTTCTTGTGACCGGCTCCGGGAACCCGGGAGACATCAGCAGTTTTGCCGGAAACATCAGAGAGCTTCTGATGAAGGCGGGCTCGGAAACCGCCATTTTATGTGAACCGGGACTCGGCAAAAGAGCAGATGCGGCCAAAGCGGCCGCGGAAAGTGATGCAGTGCTGCTGGCCGAAGCCGCCGGAAAAGCATCGGTCCGGGAAGTGAAGGAGGAAATCGAATGTGCGCGCGACGCGGGCGCTGATGTACTCGGATATGTACTGCTTTGAGGCTTATTGACTATGGACGAAAGAAGAGACAGAAAACGACGCGGAAAAAGGGACAGAAGAGCTGAACTTATCACCCGCCTGACTGCCGGAGCGGTCATTCTGACGATTGCCGTTGTTTTGGCTGCCATGATTATTTCGAAACGGAGTACCCCTCACAAGGATATTGACGCAGCCGGGTACGCCGGAGTTCTGGTTGAGAGTATGAGCGCCGGAGCATATATTACGCCAACGCCGGAACCGTCTGCAAAAAGCGGGGTATCATCCGCTCCCGAAACGGACCCTGCGGACAGCAGCAGCTCCCCGTCGGAAGACGCAAAGATCAGCCAGGCTGCGGGCGGAGAAATGGTTGAGACGGATATGAGCGGGGACTGGCGGCTGATCCTCGTCAATCCTTCGCACAAGCTTCCGGAAGGATTCGAGGCGGAGACGCGCAGCATCTGGGACGGCGAACCGGAACGCATCGATTACCGTATCTATGATGATCTTCATGCGATGCTTGATGCCTGTGAAAGCGCAGGCTACAGCCCCGTGATCAGAAGCTCCTACAGAACATGGCGCGACCAGGAGGATCTGTTCGAGTCAAAAACAGAGGAATTCATGGCAGAAGGCGAATCCTATGAGGAGGCAAAAGCCGACGCTGCGACGATCGTCGCGATCCCGGGAACAAGCGAGCATCAGCTCGGTCTGGCTCTCGATATCGTGAGCGGTGATTATGGGACGCTGAATGCCGCGCAGGCTGACAATCCAACGCAGCAGTGGCTCATGCAGCATTCTTACGAATACGGGTTTATTCTGAGGTACCCGACGGACAAAGGCAGCATCACCGGGATCATCTACGAACCCTGGCATTACCGCTACGTCGGTAAAGAGGCAGCTGCCGTGATTTATGAGGAAGGACTCTGTCTGGAGGAGTATCTGGCTAAATACGGAAACGGAGGAAAAGCAAATGACGAATCGTGAAAGAGAAAAGCGAAGGAGACAGAGGGAAAAACAGGTGCGCAGGCAGATGCTGGCGCTTCTTGTCGCCATCTGCGCCATTTTGTTTATTGTTCTTTTCGCGGTGTCAAGAAGCAGCCTGCTGAGAAAGAGCGGGAACGAAACGGCAGGAACGGCCGGAGCGCCCGCGGATCCCGGCGCCGGCACTGTCTCCGGCACTTTCGAAAGTACTGCGGCAGCTTCCACGGAGACCCAGGCAGCGTCTCAGGGAGAGACGCCGGCTGCTACACCGACGCCAACTCCCGAGCCGGCCCCGCTCGTTACGGAAGGCTCCGTTGACAGCGACGGCACAATCCACTTTGTAAATGATCCGTCCTACTCGGAGAAAATTACGATCCTCGGAACAGGAGACAATCTGATTCATGAGGCGCTTTTCCTCGATGCACAGACAGAAGACGGCGGTTATGATTTTACCCCGATGTATGCGCGGGTAAAGCCTTATATACAGGCTGCAGATATCGCGACGGTCAATCAGGAGACGCCGCTTGCGACTGCGATCGGTTCGGCCTCCGGCTATCCGCATTTTAATTCACCGACAGAAGTCGGGGATGCGCTGATCGATGCCGGCTTCGACATTTTTAATCTGGCGAACAATCATGTCCTCGACATGGGGCAGGATGGACTCTACGCCACCCTTGACTACTGGGATTCCGTAGGCGCTCCGTATTTCGGCGCTTACCGGGGCAGCGAGGACCGTTCCAATATCCGGATCATCGAAAAGAACGGAATCCGTGTCGCGTTTCTTGGATTTGTCAACTGGACCAACGTGGATCCGACGGAAGATGCGAACTATCAGCTTGTGTGGATTGACGACGAATATTCGGTGGAGAACTTTATCCGGCAGGCGAAGGAAGAGGCCGATATTGTCGTAGTCTACGCCCACTGGGGAGAAGAAAACGAGAATATAATCACGGATCAGATGTCTGACATGGCCCAGAAAATGGTCAACTGGGGCGCGGATGTCGTCTTCGGAGACCACACCCATGTGCTTCAGAAAATTACGGTTCTCCAAAGAGAAAGCGACGGGGCTCTCTGCGCGGTGCAGTTCTGCGGAGGCAATTTCATCTCCGGACAGAAGGAACGCGCGCATCTTCTAAGCGTTCTGACCACCGCGGAATTCGGGAAAAATCCGGAAACCGGAAAGGTCGCCCTGACGGGAATGACCGCGCTTCCGCTGGTTACCCACTATATCGGCGACCGGACGGACGTCTGTATTTACCCGCTGGACGACTACACGGAAGAGCTGGCAGAGAGCAACGGCGTCAAGCAGTTTGAAAATGAAACCATGACGCTGGATTACATGTGGGATCTCGTTCACGCCGAGATTCCCGATCAGCTGCTTGTGCACGCGGAAACGCAGTAAAAACAGGCGCTTTCGGACTTCATTAATGACATTTCAGGTGTTATACTTATCTAAGATTTATTCGGCCGGCGCATGCCGGTGTGACCGTAACAGATGTTTGCATTTGAAAATGAGTTTTGAAGCGGAGGATAGTTATGTATAAGGATGGCAGAATCTGGCTGGCAAATACTGAAGACGGAAGACAGATCAGCATGCTCCCGGGAATGGCAAACCGCCACGGCCTCGTAGCCGGTGCTACCGGAACCGGAAAGACCGTCACACTGAAGGTTATGGCTGAGACATTCAGCGAGATGGGTGTCCCGGTTTTCATGGCGGATGTGAAGGGTGATATCGCCAGCATCATGGCGCCCGGTGAGTACACAGAGGACATGAATAACCGGATCAGCCGCTTCGGTCTTGCAGACGCAGGATTCACCATGCAGGGATATCCGGTAACCTTCTGGGACATCTACGGAGAGAAGGGAATCCAGCTGCGCACGACGATATCCGAAATCGGTCCTCTGCTTTTAAGCCGTATTCTCGGGCTCAACGACCTGCAGTCCGGCGTTCTTTCGATCGTGTACAAGATTGCGGACGAAAGAAACCTGCTTCTGATCGATACCAAGGATCTGAAGTCCATGCTGAACTATGTAAAGGATAACGCGAAGGAGTTCGAAGCGGAATACGGCAAGATGTCTCCCGCGACAATCAGCGTAATCATGCGCTCGCTTGTGGCGCTCGAGATGGAAGGCGGAGACATCTTCTTCGGAGAGCCGGGACTAAATATTCACGACTGGCTGACCGTCGGCGAGGGCGGCAGAGGAATGATCAATATCCTTGACAGCGAGAGCCTGATCAACAGCGGAAGACTGTATTCGACCTTCCTTCTCTGGCTGCTGTCGGAACTTTTTGAAACTCTTCCGGAAGTCGGTGACCTCGACAAGCCGAAGATGGTCTTTTTCTTTGACGAAGCGCATCTGCTTTTCAATGACGCTTCGAAAACGCTCCTTGATAAGATTGAACAGGTCGTAAAGCTTGTCCGCTCAAAAGGCGTCGGCGTCTACTTCTGCACACAGAATCCGCGGGATATTCCGGACGGCGTCCTGTCACAGCTCGGAAACAAGATCCAGCACGGACTTCACGCCTATACGCCGGCGGATCAGAGAGCGGTCAAGGCCGCAGCGGAGTCGTTCCGCGTCAACCCGGCTTTCAATACCTATGACACGATTATGTCGCTCGGAACCGGAGAAGCGGTGGTTTCTTTCCTTGACAGCGAGGGAATTCCGGGCATCTGCGAGAAGGTCGGCATACTGCCGCCGAAGAGCCGTTTCGGTGCCATCACCGACGCGGAAAGAGATAATGCCGTGAAGTCCAGCCTTCTTTACAGCAAGTACGCAAATGCGCATGATCCGGATTCCGCGTATGAAATTCTTGAACGGCTTGGAATCGCAAAACAGGAAGCGGAAGATAAGGCAAAAGAAGAGGCGCTGGCGGAGAAAGAGGCTCTTGCAGCTGAAAAGGCTGCTGAAAAAGAAAAAGAGCGCGAAGAGCGCGAGGCTGAAAAACTTGCCGCCAAGGAAGAAGCTGCAAAGAAGAGAACAGCGAAATCCGTTGCGTCCGCCGTTCTCGGAACTGTGGGAAGGGAAGCCGGAAAAGCGGTTGGAAAGAACTTCGGAACCTTCGGCAAGACGATCGGCGGCAATCTCGGCGCCAGCCTCGGAAGAGGCATCCTGAGCACACTGTTTAAGATCTGAAAGCGCGGGAGGACGGGAGTATGCATTATTCGGAAGATGAGAGCAGGCAGTATCATATCGGAACAGCTGCTGGCGAGGTCGGAAAATATGTCATTCTGCCCGGCGATCCCAAGCGGTGCAGCAAAATCGCGTCTTACTTTGAAAATCCGGTGCTTGTTGCCGATGTCCGGGAATTTACCACATACACGGGCACGGTAGACGGAGAGAAGGTCAGTGTGACTTCCACCGGCATCGGTGGGCCGTCGGCATCCATCGCTCTTGAAGAACTCGTCAAATGCGGTGCTGACACATTTATCCGGGTCGGTACCTGCGGCGGGATGCAGCTTGACGTTATGAGCGGGGACATCGTCATCGCGAACGGAGCCGTCCGCATGGAAGGCACGAGCCGGGAATACGCGCCGATCGAATATCCGGCTGTCCCGGATTATGATGTACTTTCCGCGATTGTAGAGGCCGCGAAGAACATCGGCGTCAGATGGCACGTCGGCGTGGCCCAGTGCAAGGATTCATTTTACGGACAGCATGATCCGTCGGGGATGCCCGGAGGCTATGAGCTGCTGAATAAGTGGGATGCCTGGAAAAAAATGGGAGCCCTCGCTTCCGAGATGGAGTCAGCCGCGCTGTTTATAGCCGGAGCAGCAAGACATGTGAAAGTCGGATCGCTGTTCCTCGTGATGGCCAATCAGGAGCGAGAAGCTGCCGGACTTCCCAATCCGGTTGTACACGACACAGATGAAGCTGTCCGGGTGGCAGTTGAGGCGGTGCGCGTCCTCATCCGGAGGGAAAAGCTCAAGTAACGGGAAAGAGAAACTGATGATATTGACAGTCCCTGCCGTTTCCGGTAGGGACTTCTGTGTTGATCTGTCCGGATATTCCAAAGATGACCGGGCAGCAGGGGGAAACGGCGATGAAATGGCTGATCGCTTCGGATATTCACGGTTCATTTTTCTATGCGGATCTGGTTCTTAAGCGGTGCCGCACAGAGCGGGCAGACGGCCTGATCCTGCTGGGGGATCTTCTGTATCACGGACCGAGGAATGATCTTCCGAAGGGGTATGATCCGAAAAAGACTGCCGCGGCGCTGAATGCGTACGACGGCAGAATTATGTGCGTCAGGGGAAACTGTGAGGCGGAAGTCGATCAGATGATGCTTGATTTTCCGGTTATGGCGGATTATTCTCTAATGACATGGAACGCCGTCCTTATTTATATGACGCACGGACATCTTGCAAGTGAGCAGAATCCGCCTGCGCTGAAAGCGGGGGATATTCTCCTTGCGGGGCACACGCATGTTCCTGCGTGCCGGGAGAACCGGTCATTTGTGTACATGAATCCGGGCTCGGCGGGAATTCCGAAAGAAAACAGTCCTCACAGCTACATGACGTTTGAGGACGGTCTGTTTGAGTGGAAAGATCTTGAAAACGGAACGTGCTATATGAATTACAAAATAGAATCAGTACCGGGAGATAAGATGCGATGAAGTATTGCAAGTACTGCGGAGAAAAACTGAGGGATGAATCGCGGTTCTGCTACCACTGCGGGATGCCCTGCGGAGATGGACCGGTTCAGATGAACCCGGCGGATCCTGAGGCGACCGCGGAGGACTTCGATGCGTCCGGAAAAACGGATGCGGAAGATATGGAGGTTCCGGCAGGGGAGAATTACGCCGAGCCGGATTTTATCGAGCCGGACTTTATTGACAGCGGCGACGATGACGCGGGAGGGGACCCCGGGACAGAAAACGATGAAGCATATGCCGATGATTCAGAGCCGGACAGCAGTAACGGGTTCGGCAGCGATGACTCAGAGCCGGACGGCGATGAGGGGTTCGGCAGCGATGATTCAGAGCCGGACGGCAGTGACGATTCAGATGACGAGAGGGATTTCCCGGGCGGAATCAGTGATTTCGCGGACGATGAAGATGAGGATGAGCTGCCTTTCTTTGACGAGCCGGATTACGACGAGATGCGTACGCGGAAGAGAAAGCGGCGCAGAAAAGCGGGAATTGCCGCAGCTGTGATTCTCGCGGCGCTTGCCGGCTACCTTCTGTGGTCTCCGGGCAGAAGGGCGTTCACGGATGCTGCTTCCGGACGCACCGACGCTGCAAAGCAGACTTTCAATGAACAGGCGAAGGGAAAGCCGACCGAAGAGGCTCTGCTTATGCTCACGGCGCCGTTTGGCATCGATTACGCATTTTCACAGTATAACCGGGGAGAGATTTACTACGAAGACGCAGAGGAGCGGATCCGTACCCTCGGAGAGATCGGAAAAGCAGGCGGAGCCGCGGAACGGAGGCTCAATCAGCTGAGTACGCTGTATGACTCGAAAGTCGCGTTTCTTGCCGGCGACAAAGCGCGGGAGAACGGCGATCCGAAAACAGCACTCCTGAACTACGGAAAGGTGGTAAGAGAGGACCGGAATTACAGCACCGCCTCGGAGCTTGCGGAGCAGATGAAGGAACAGTATATCACGGATGTTACCGGGAAGCTCGACGGTTTAAGCAGCGCGGAGGAGTTCCGGAGCGCGATCGCGGAGCTTGAGGAGGCGCAGGAGGTGCTTCCGGGCGATCAGACCGTCAAAGATGCGCTTACAAGAGTCAGGCAGTCTTATGCTGCTGATCTTAAGGCTAACGCAGTGCCGCAGGCGACATCCTACATGGACGACGGATACTATAAAGAGGCGATTGACATCCTGAATGATGCGCTTCTTTACAACGCGCAGGATACCGAGCTTATCACCCTCAGAAATCAGGCGCTCCAGAAATACGAGGATTTCGTTTCGTCGCAGTACAAGATATATATCGACAACAAGGATATGGAAGGCGCTGCCGCGCTGCTTGACAAGGCGGCGAAAGACATGCCGGACAGCCTGGAAGTCGCCAGACTGTATGAGGATCTCCGGACGAAATAAGCGGATTAAAGAAATGCATAAAGAAGGGGCGGGACTAAATGTCCCGCCCGCTTTTACTGATTGAGCCCGTGTTCTTTTTCGTATTTAATGATCAGTTCAAGGTTTTTCTGCTCGACCTGACTGAGCTTTACGGAATCCTGGTTCTTTACCTTGCCGGTGTACCACTCCTGATTTGAGAAGTAGAGGTTCAGATCTTCCGACTGGAAAATCAGTCCGTGCCGTGCAAAGATCTCATTTCTTGCGATTCGGATATCCTCTTCCGAGAGCTTTTCAAGATCGGAGGTTTTCAGCGATTTCTTCGCGCTGTCAGGAAGAATGTAGGTGTTGCTCTTAGTTACGTCCTCATCACTTCCCTCACCTTCGGCGGGGAGGGCGTCCTCGTCCGCACCGCTGCCTTCATCGTCTTCGCTGCTGTTATCCTGGCTTCCGTCCTTTGAGTTCTCGTAATTAAGGATTGTATCAAGATTTTTCCTCTCCACGCTGCTCAGCTCGATGGAATCTGCATCCCTTGTGGTTCCGTGATACCATTCCTGGTTTGAGAAATACATGTTCAGGTCGTCCGACTCGAAGATCAGTCCGTGACGCGCGAAGATTTCATTCCGTGCTATACGTATGTCCGCGTCGGAAAGATTCTCAAGATCATCAGCGGAAATGCGCTCGCTGCCGCTGGGCAGTATGTAGTTGTTGCTCTTCGTGGTTTCTGTCTCCGGTTCCGTTTCCTCAGGAATCCAGGTTTCTTCCTCCTGCCACTGCGGTTCCGGTTCCGGAGTCGGCTGCGGCTTCGGAGTCGGTGTGGGCGTCGGCGCTGCAGTAGGCGCAGGCGTCGGCGTAGCGACAGGTGTGGGAGTGGGCGTCGCGACAGGCGTCGGTTTCGGTGTCGCGACAGGCGTCGGCGTCGGCGTTGCTTTCGGCGTTGCTGCAGGAGTCGGCGTTACAACCGTGGGCGTGATCTTCGGAGTCGTCTTTTCCGGTTTTGTTTCGCCGGAAGGAAGGCTTACGGTACCCTCGCCGTCGCCGGCTGCCTTTGCGGCATTGGCGGCCGCTGCTTCATAAGTGTCGGTTGTCTTTTTCTCCAGTTTTCCCGGTGAAAGGACGAATACCCATGCGCACTCAAGCGCCGCAAGCACGATAATCAGCGACAGGATGATACCCGCGGTGCGGGAATTCTGTTTCACCCTTTTGCTGTTTTTTTCGGGACGGTTGCGGAGAACGTTGTTTTCATAACGGAGATCTGCGCCGCAAACCGGACATTTTCTTGAATCTGCTGGAATTCTTTTGCCGCAGTGTGTACAATACATGAGTCGCCTCCTGTAAATCTCCATCAGGTATCCGGCCGCCTATTAAGACGGATTCAAAACGGATAACGAATGGAATTAATAAAAACGTAATAACTTGTAACATATCTTAACATATCGCCTTACAATAGTAAAGACAGGAAGAGCCGGGGAAGGGTCACGTTGAAATCATCGGGTTTTATAAAAGGAAACAGTCCTGATTCGGGGAGGACTAAGCAAGGGAAGATATACGCATTCCTGCTGCTTCTGTGCGCTATGATCTGGGGCTTTGCGTTTGTGTCACAGAGTGTGGGTGCGGAATACGTGGGACCGTTTACCTTTCTGGCGGTGCGAAACTGGATCGCGACAGCTGTGCTCCTGCCCGTGAGCCTTGTTCTGGTTCGGAAACGATCCGCCGGGAAGACGACGCTGAAGAAGGAACTTACAGGCAGGCCGAAACTTTATGCGGCCGGCGGTGCATTGTGCGGGCTTGCCCTGTTTCTTGCATCCGCGGTCCAGCAGATCGGCATAGAGCATACGACGACGGCAAAAGCCGGGTTTATTACTGCATTATATGTGGTAATTGTACCGATTCTTTCCATGTTTCTCGGAAAAATGCCGGGGAAAAGGATCTGGCTGTGCGTGCTTCTTTCAGTATGCGGCCTTTATTATCTCTGCATATCGGGGAAGAGCATATCCGGACTCAACAGGGGAGACCTGCTGGTCCTTTTGTGCTCTCTTCTGTTCAGTATACAGATCATGTCCGTGGATTATTTTACGGGCATCATAGACGGTATTCTGCTTTCACTGCTGCAAACTGTCGCGGTGGGAATTCTTGCAACTGTTTTTATGCTGCTTACGGAAAAACCGGATCCTTCGATGATCAGGGCAGCAATGCCGGCGCTGCTTTACGCCGGAATCATGTCAAGCGGGGCCGGATATACGCTTCAGATCGTGGGGCAGGAAGGAACGGATCCCACGCTGGCATCTCTCATCATGAGTCTGGAGAGCGTATTCAGCGCGGTAGGCGGATGGCTGTTCCTTGCGCAGCGTCTGACGCTGAGGGAATTTGCCGGATGCGCGCTCATGTTCACTGCAATCGTGATTTCTCAGCTTTCACCTGTAAATAAATCAGAGAGAGGAATGGAAAACTATGGGGAATGATAAGGCAAAAGGCGGCAGAAGTCTGCTGATCGTAAGCTGCGGGGTTGGTGACAAAAGGTTCATCTCCCGGCAGGCGCAGGCCGCTCTTAAGAGCGCGGAGCTTTTCATAGGAACGCCCGGACTGCTTCGGAAGATGGAGCCGCTCCTCGGTATCGGAAGGAAGGCCTCAGCCGTAAACGCCGGTGAAGTAAGGAGAATCATCGAACAGGCGGAT
>CADBRO010000062.1 GCA_902797075.1 uncultured Lachnospiraceae bacterium | reverse complement strand
AGTATATAACCGATCCTTCTGATCTGATCGCTGTGTCAGGTCTCCTCGCAAGGTCAAGGAACGGTCTGATACGATTCTGCACCAGAAAATCCAGTATCTGATTCACCAGATCAAAATTATACTGACCGTAGGTGGATCCGTCAGAGATCATCATTTTCACGGAGAAGATATTCCACAGGCGCACATACTTAAAGTGCAGGTGCTCCTGCAGATACAGGACATGAAACTGAGTATTCGCCCTTCCCATCTCGAACATATCTCCGATATTGATACATTCGTTCCAGACCATATCATAAAACTGAGGTCTGAGGGCAGGCAGATCAAGTGTCACTTCCTCTCTCAGTTCCTTTCTGCCGTACTGATATCCTTTCCGTATCAGCTCTTCCCTGATATCCTCCTCTGCTTCAATATCCTCCTCTTTAGCAGCGCTCCGCATATTTTTCCGGTATTCCGTAGGCATCATTCCCATCGTCTTTTTGAAGGAGCGGTTAAATGCTGCCGATGACGAAAACCCGCTGTTCAGCGCGACCTGCGTTATCGTTTGCTCCGTACTCTGAAGCTGCGGAAGGGAATTCCGGATTCTCATGTGCATAACATAATCGGCAAAATAATATCCTGTGTTTTTCTTAAAAATGCGGGACAGCGTGGATGCGGAAACATACATCTCCTTCGCCAGTTCCGTCAGGCTGATCTCCTCGTTAAGATTCCTCGTAATATACTGCATCATGCGGCGCATGCGGACATCCTTGGCGCCGGCACCTGTTTCAATTATACCTTTCCGGACCTGATACTTTTCAATCAGGCAGTCAAGGAGCTTAAGCATCAGGCTGTCCATATATGCGCTGGTTTCGTGAGTGTGAAGCGTATATTCTTTCGTCATCTCCTGAAGGATCTCCCGCAGGTCTGAATAGGAATGCTTCATATCCCTTGCGGAGTCTGCATACAGCATGATATTCCTGTCACGCATAATTTTCGACAGAACGGCAGGTGAGTAGAACGCGGTACCGCAGATTGCGTCTGACGCATGAAGAAATTCGCACTCCATCCCCGGGCTCAAAAGAAAAATATCCTCGCTTTTCATGAGGATCTTTTCCTCATAGCATCGGATTTCCATCTTTCCCTCGAGAAGATATAAAATGACCAGCTCAGGCTGTACCAATACACTTCCGGGAACAGCTTTTTTTATAATGTAATCCAGTTGATGCAGTTTTCTCATACAAAAGCTCTCTCATCTCATGTGACACGTCATTTTTTATAATTATATCATGAGGGTCGAAGAAACACATCACAAGGTAACGCCATTCGAATAATTCCTATTGACTAACTAGGTATTTCAATATATGATAATGCAGAATTCAATTATTAAGGAGAACTACCATGAAAATATATGCGGATAATGCTGCCACAACAAAAATGAGCCGGACAGCCATCGACGCCATGATTCCATACATGGAATCAGTGTACGGAAATCCATCCAGCCTTTACGAGATAGGTCAGGATGCAAGGGAGGCACTCGAAGATGCAAGACGGCGGACCGCAGCTCTGATCGGATCTTCCGATCCGTCAACCATCATCTTTACGTCCGGCGGAAGCGAGGCTGATAATCAGGCTCTTCTGTCCGGTGCGGAGCTCGGAAGGCTAAAAGGCAAGATGCACATTATTTCAACAAAATTCGAGCATCATGCAGTTCTGCATTCCCTGAAACGTCTCGAAAAAGCAGGATTTGAAGTGACGCTTCTGGACGTTCATGAGGATGGACTGATCAGACCTTCCGAGCTTGAAGCTGCGATCCGTCCCGATACCTGCCTCGTCTCCGTCATGTACGCCAATAATGAGATCGGAACGATCCAGCCGATAAGGGAAATCGGTAAAATCTGCCGCGACAAGGGCGTGATTTTCCATACGGATGCAGTTCAGGCGGTAGGCCATATCCCGGTGGATGTAGAAAAGGATAATATTGACATGCTCTCCGCTTCCGCCCACAAATTCCACGGCCCCAAGGGAACCGGTTTTCTCTATGCCAGAAAAGGCGTCCGTCTGACCAGTCTGATTGAGGGCGGCGCACAGGAAAGAATGAAACGTGCCGGTACGGAAAATGTGCCCGGCATCATGTCTATGACTGCGGCTCTTGAAGAATCCTGCTCCCGTATGAGCGAAGACAGCAAAACCCTTACAGCTCTCCGTGACAGGCTGATCGAAGGGCTCTCCCGGATTCCTCACTCTGTGCTGAACGGCGATCCTGTAAAGCGTCTGCCCGGAAATGTCAATTTCTGTTTCGAGGGAATCGAGGGAGAATCTCTTCTCCTGCTGCTCGATGACAAGGGAATCAGCGCTTCATCCGGCAGCGCCTGTACGTCAGGATCTCTCGATCCGAGCCACGTTCTTCTCGCCATCGGCAGGATTCATGATGTGGCGCACGGCTCACTCCGCCTGAGTCTGTCGGAAGATGCGACCCCGGAAGAAGTTGAATATATTATTCAGGCAGTCAGCGAGGTTGTGGCTTATCTCAGAGGTTTCTCTCCGGTTTGGCGCGACCTGACAAGCGGAAAAAAGGAATTCATTTTATAAATTAAGATTATAGCTAAGGAGAAAACAAATGGCATTATATAGTGAAAAGGTTATGGATCATTTCAGAAATCCGAGGAATGTCGGAGTCATCGAAAATGCTGACGGTATAGGAGAAGTGGGAAACGCCAAATGCGGAGATATCATGAAGATGTATCTCAAGATCGACAATGATATCATCACGGACGTCAAGTTTGAGACCTTCGGCTGCGGCAGTGCGATCGCTTCCAGTTCCATGGCTACCGAAATGATAAAAGGCAAGCCGTTATCCGAGGCTATGCAGCTGACCAATCAGGCTGTCGCGGAAGCGCTTGACGGTCTTCCGGCTCATAAGATTCATTGCTCGGTCCTTGCCGAGGAAGCCATCAAATCGGCTATCGACGATTACAATGCAAGAAAAAAGGCGGAATAATCCGCTCTGTCTGCCGTTTATATCCCGGCAAATCATCTTTGCACGTATATCGATTCATGCTTTATCCTGCGGTTATTTTAAGCTATAATATGAACTATCGTTCAATTGCATGAAAGGATAAAGACCATGAACAAATACCGAGACTTTGATAATTACCTGAAAGAATACCCCACATCGAACGGCTATTTCGGAAAATACGGCGGCAACTACCTCGAAGATCCGGAATTGATAAAAGCTTTCAATGAATACGCGGAGGCCTATAACACCATCGCCCAGTCTGCGCAGTTTATTTCAGAGCTCCGCAGAATCCGCAGAGACTTTCAGGGACGTCCGACTCCGGTATACCATTGCCAGAATCTCTCCTCAAGTCTCGGACGGTATCAGATTTATCTGAAGAGGGAAGACCTGAATCACACAGGAGCCCACAAGCTGAATCACTGCATGGGTGAAGGTCTTCTCGCCAAATATATGGGCAAGAAGAAACTCATCGCCGAAACCGGAGCCGGTCAGCACGGCGTCGCACTTGCGACCGCTGCTGCCTTCTTCGGACTTGAGTGCGACATTTACATGGGTGAAGTCGATATCGCAAAGCAGGCTCCGAATGTCACCCGCATGAAAATGCTGGGAGCAAATGTCATTCCGGTCAGCTTCGGTCTCCGCACTCTGAAGGAAGCTGTGGACGCAGCTTTTGAAGCTTACGCAAAGGAATACAAAACCGCAATCTACTGCATCGGAACTGCGGCAGGACCGCATCCGTTCCCTCTGATGGTTCGTGATTTCCAGTTCTGTATCGGTGAAGAAGCCCGCGAACAGTTTAAGGCTCAGACAGGTCATCTCCCGGATCAGGTTGTTGCCTGTGTGGGCGGAGGTTCGAATTCCATCGGAATGTTTACCCCATTCCTTGCTGATCCCGTTGAGCTCGTCGGAGTAGAGCCTCTGGGCAGAGGACCGGAGCTCGGCAATCACGCCGCGTCCATTACTTACGGTAAAGAAGGTGTAATGCACGGCTTTAACAGCATTATGCTGGCGGATGAAAACGGCAATCCCGCTCCTGTATATTCAAATGCGAGCGGTCTTGATTATCCTGCTGCCGGGCCGGAGCATGCTCTGCTTCATGATATGAACCGCGTCAGGTATGAAACAATCAGTGACGATGAAGCGATAGAAGCCCTCTTCCTGCTTTCGAGGCATGAGGGAATCATCCCGGCGATTGAGAGCTCACACGCGCTTGCATACGCGATAAAGGTTGCAAGGACCGGTATTACAGGCTCAGTACTGGTTAATCTCTCCGGCAGGGGCGACAAGGATCTTGATTTCGTCGTCGAGCATTACGGATATGGTCCCGAATTTCTTGAAAAAATGGAAGCTGCCCGCAAGAACGGCTGATGAATGATCAGCGTTCCATGAAATAAAAAAAGCTGTGATACACCTTGTCTCAGGTTATCACAGCTTTTTTATTGCTGGAAATGTGCAAGAAAACGTTGAAGCTCTTCCGGAATTTCATCCGATTGATCCAATCCTGTGTCACCGAATACAATCATCTTGTTTTGTCCGTGATAGTCACTGCCTGCCGTCACCATGAGTCCGAATTTTCGGGCAAAGGAAAGCATGGAGTTAGTGAGTGTCCCGGTGAATCCGGAATAAAAGGCCTCTATACCCGCAAGACCGTAAGGGATCAGGTGGCGAAGTCTCATATCCATCTCTTCACCCAGAATCAGTTCATCCCCGCTCCCGTATGCGGGATGTGCCAGCACCGGAATTCCTCCCGCGTCGAGAATTCCCCGGATCACCTCTTCAGGGCCGAGATAGACTCCTTTAAGGTGCAGTTTATCGATATAATTTCGGATTGCATCTTCTTTTGATTCGGCGAAACCGTTTTTCACCATCATAAGAGCAATATGCGGTTTTCCGGGATTATCCAAAGAAAACAGTTCCGCAAGATCAGCTTCCGGAAACTCCATTCCGAAATCACTCTTCAGAAAATCAAGCCTTCTTTGCACCTTGTTCATACGAAGCGTATGACCTGCACGGACAACTTTCTCTATCGCATCTGATTCGTGGTCAAACCCGTATGCGAGTATATGGTACTTTCCCTCCTCATCTCTGCAGGAAAACTCCGCCCCGTTGATGAAACACGGGTCACCGGGTTTAAGATGCGTCTGCACGATGCTGCAGGCATTCACCGAGTCATGATCGGTAACGGAAAATATTTTCAGCCCTGCATCCTTTGCCTTTTGCAGAAGTTCTTCCGGACGGTCTGTTCCATCCGAAACGATGGAATGCATATGAAGATCAATCCAGGGAGAAGCAGTGCGTAAGCCAGTCTTTGTCATATCAGTTTTGTAAGCTTAAGGATATTTCGTCCGTCCCTGTACTCATAGGACACATTATCCATCGTCTTTTTGGTAAGAAATATTCCAAGTCCGCCGATTCTGCGCTTATCAACAGAAAGCGTAACATCCGGATCGTCTTTCGCAAGAGGATTGTATGGCTTTCCCTGATCCTCAAAAGTAAGCACGATCGATCTGGGTTCATCTGTTATGCCTACAGACAGCTCGACCGGTCCCGGAGAATCTTCAGGATAAGCGTAACTTGCAATATTAATAAAAGTTTCTTCAGCAGCCAGTGTAATCCGCATTTTTATTGCAAGCGGACATTCTGCTTCGTCAAGTATTTTTTCGATAAACTCGAGAACGGCGTGCAGGTTCTGTTGCAACGCCACAACTTTCATTTTTTTAATTGCAGAAAATGTAAGCATATCTGTCCTGTCAATCAAACTGGTAAGTTCTTCCTTCCAGTGAGATATCTTCCTTTTCCCTTCTTCACTCGCAAGGCCTCCGCGCCTGATTTCGCGCCTTATCAAGCGGGTATATCCGATAATTCTTGCCTTATCCTCCACCTCCGATATTTTTGTTTCATTCGTGGTCTCAAGATAACCGGCAAGAACCTTATGCCAGAACTTCACACTCAGGTCATAATCTATTCCCTGGAATTCCTCCACGATCCTGGGATCTGTTTCAGCGAAGCCTATAAACGCGTTATACATAAACGCCAGTTCAAAGATCGGATTTCCTGTCGAAAGTGTATCCATATCGATCAGAAGCACTTCGCCGTTTTGCAGCTCCAGATTCTTCAGATGATAATCGCCGTGAATCATATGATTATCGTATGGAATATCCTGAATCATACGAATCAGCTTCCCGCCTGTTTCAGGCGGCAGATAATCCTGTATAAACTCTGCCCATGAAAGAACCGTGTCTTT
>CADBRO010000061.1 GCA_902797075.1 uncultured Lachnospiraceae bacterium | reverse complement strand
CTCTTATATCTGTGCGGATCCGGCGGAATCAGCTCGCTTAAGACGGACAGCGCGGCAAAGAAGAAAGGAAGCTATACGCTTGTCCTCGACGAGGTGATCTCCGACGGCGAGACAAGCTATATCGGAAATGCCGACGAGGTGTATATCGGCGCGAACGTACAGCGTGTCAGCTTCCCGGTAAGGGTTCTGACATATCTGAAGGAAAATCCTTTAGTTTACTGTTTCCTTGAGGGATTCGACCATGAGCGGACCATTCACACTCTCAAGGATCTTCCGATGATCAGCTACACGAACCTTGACGGCGGCGATTATACGTTCAGGTTCGGGGTTCTCGACGAGGAGACGGGAGAGCCCGCGTGGGACGCGGCGCTCCACGTAAAAAAAGAGTACCGGTGGTTCGAGACAATGCAGTTTAAAGCCGGTGCAATCGCCGCGGTACTTGGCCTCATCGCGCTTCTTGCCTTCGGATTTTCGGTGGTGAGGGAAAAGCGGATTCAGAGCCGGCTCGCGAAACACTACGAGGAGCTTGAGAAGCAGCATCTCAAGGAGATGGCGTACAAGGATTATCTTACGGGACTCTATAACCGCAATTATCTCGGCGTGTGGACAGAGAAGATTCTTCCGAAGTCGGAGTTTCCGGTAACCTTTATCACGGTTGACGTCAACGGACTGAAAAAGATCAATGACTCTTACGGGCATAAAGAGGGCGACAGGCTTCTCGTGTCCATCGCGGAGCTTCTTCAGGCGGCCTTTGACGACGAATGCTATACGGTGTTCAGGAACGGCGGGGATGAATTCCTCGTGCTCTGCACCGGAACAGATTCCGCCAAAGCCGGCGGGAAAATCGAAGAGCTTCGGAAAATGGCGTCGAAGAGGGTGATCGGCGGACGGGAAATCACCTTCTGCAGCGGGACCTGCACGATGGATCAGGAAAGCTTTGCCCTTGATGAGGGAATGGCGAAATCGGATCTTAAGATGCTGGAAGAAAAATCAAGAGTTCACGCGGGCCGGATGGCCTGACGTTTACGAAAAGCCTGCGCCGGAAGCATATTTCGCCGTCCGCCCGTGAAGCGCGGCGGCCGGAGGCAGCGCTGCTTAAGCCGGAAAAATGCAGGCCGCGAACCCCCGGGGGGGCTTGCGGAATCTATTTTCGACCGATTAAAATCCTCTTTGAAACCAACGGTTTCGAGGAGGATTTTTTATGCATATGGCTGATGCTCTGCTTGCTCCGGGAACCGCGGCTCTTATGTACGCTGCCTCCGGAACAGCTGCCGGAATATCGATTTACAGACTCAAAAAAGAAAATGATACGGAAAAGCTCCCTGTGATGGCGGTTACGGCGGCTCTTGTATTCGCCGGACAGATGGTCAATTATTCGATTCCGGGGACCGGGTCATCGGGACATATGTGCGGCGGCATGCTTCTTTCCGCCATACTCGGACCGGAAGCCGGATTTCTGTCGATGATCGCGATCCTGGCGATCCAGTGCCTGTTTTTCGCCGACGGCGGACTTCTGGCTCTCGGAGCCAATATCTGGAATATGGCGTTTTACGGCTGCTTTATCGGATACTATCTGATCTGGCGCCCGATTATGAGGAGCGGATGGTTTGCGAAGAACGGAGGCGGCGCTTCCGCAATCCGGAGCAGAATTACAGCCGCTTCGCTGCTCGGCTGTATCGTGACTCTTCAGATGGGCGCGTTTTCCGTGGTTCTCGAAACCACTGCATCCGGAATCACCGAGCTTCCCTTCGGCGCGTTCGCTGCCCTTATGCAGCCGATCCACCTGGCAATCGGACTTGTGGAAGGAGCCGTGACAGCAGCGATACTCGTATTCGTTTATAATGCGAGGCCTGAGCTTATCAGGGACGCGGAGCCTGTGGAGACCGGGCGGAGCCGCATGTCTTTAAAGGGAACGGTGATTGTGCTTGCGGTCATCACCGCAGTGACCGGGGGCTGCCTTTCGCTTGCGGCAAGCTCCAGCCCGGACGGCCTTGAGTGGGCGCTTTTCGGAAATGCCGAAGAGGGGTACGGCGCGAACATGGGGCTTGACGAGGAATCCTTCGGAATAGAGAGCCCTGCGGCGAAGCGCGCGGAGGAGATTCAGGAGACGACTTCGTTCCTTCCGGATTACTCCTTTGCTGACAGTGAAAGCGCGGCCGGAACGAGCGTCTCCGGAATTGCGGGATCGCTTATGGTGGCGGCAGCCGCGGCTTTGATCTGCCTTGCCGGAGGGTTTTTCAGAAAACGAAAAAAACAGGCATAAGAAAGAGAAAGGACAGGGGTATCTTCGGATACCCTTTTATTTAAATGAACAGGATGGATCAGGCTCTTCTGGAGCTTTCGGAGATGGACGATCTCGCATCGATGGATTCGCCGCTTCACCGCCGTCATCCGGCAGTGAAGCTTCTCGTTACGGTTTTTTATATTGCGGCCGTCGTCTCTTTCGGAAAATATGATCTGCCGGGCGTCCTGCCCATGGCTTTGATTCCCGCGATTCTTTTTGCAGCGGGCGGAATCCCTGTCAGCACGTGTTTCAAAAAAATGAGGTTCGCGCTTCCGCTTGTTCTTGCCGTGGGAGTGTTTAATCCGTTTTTTGACCGGACGGTCTTCATCCGGATCGGAGGGATACCGGTAACGGGCGGAGTGCTGTCGATGCTGACGCTTATGGCAAAAGGCGTGCTTTCGCTCATGGCCGCATTTATCATGATGGCAAGTACGGGGATCGACTCCCTGTGCGCAGGCCTGAGGTCGCTTCACGTGCCGAAAACGGCCGTGTCGCTGCTTCTTCTCACCTGGCGCTATATATCCGTCATGACGAAGGAGCTGTCCGTCATGACGGACGCCTATCATCTGCGGGCGCCGGGACAGAAGGGAATTCATGTGTCCGCGTGGGGATCATTCTTAGGACAGCTGCTGCTCCGCAGCATGGACCGCGCGGGTGAGCTGTACAGTGCGATGAGGCTCCGCGGCTTCCGCGGGGAATTCTATTACGCGGGCGGCAGGAGAGCAGGCGTCCGCGACGTATTGTTTGCGGCCTGTTTTGCCGCGGCGGTCCTGGTTCTTCGCTTTGTGCATGTGGGTGAACTGGTCGGAGGAATATTCGTATGAGCATGATCGAATTTCAGAACGTCACGTTCTCGTATGAGGCCGGGAAGCCGGTGCTGAAGGATCTGACGTTTGCGGTGGAGAAGGGCGAGTCGGTCGGGCTGATCGGCGCGAACGGCGCGGGAAAATCGACGATTATGAAGCTGATACCGGGCCTTCTTGACTCCATGGGACGCGTCAGGGTGGACGGCATTTCCGTCGGAAAAGATACGGCCGCGGAGGTGCGGAAAAAGGTCGGCTTTGTGCTGCAGGATCCGGACAGCCAGATGTTTATGCCGACGGTTCTTGAGGATATGATTTTCGGCCCGATGAATTACGGGCTCACAAAGGATGAAGCGGTGGCGAAGGCGGACCGCATTCTCGCGGAAATGGGTCTTTCGGATCTGCGGAACCGGCATAACCACAGAATTTCCGGAGGAGAAAAGAAAATGGCTGCCATCGCCACGATTCTTGCGATGGAGCCGGAGGCGGTCATCATGGACGAACCTACCGCGTCGCTTGATCCTTATAACCGGAGAACCGTGATCAACATGATCCGCTCGCGCAGCGAGACGAAGCTGATCGCGTCCCATGACCTTGACATGATTCTCGATACCTGCAGCCGTGTAATTCTGATTTCCGGCGGAGTGCTTGCAGCCGACGGGCCTGCCGAAAGGATTCTCCGCGACAGGGCCCTTCTTGAGGCAAACCGGATGGAACTTCCGCTTTCGTATGCGGGGAGGGCATCTGACCCGGACAGATAAGCTGCGAGTCCATTTACCCGGACAGATAAGCTGCGAGTCCATTTACCCGGACAGGTGAGCTGCAGGTCATTTAACCCGGACAGATAAGCTGCAGGCAGCGAAACGGATCTCAGCTTTATACATGAAATCAGCGTGACGGCTTGAGGCCCATGTCTGTCATTATGGGCAGGACGGAAAAAACAGCCGGTCCGAAACATAATGATCGGATGACAGGCCCGGTAAGATACGGGAAGCAGGAGGGGCATTATGAGAAAAGCTGGAAGAAGAGCGGCAGCGGTACTGGCTTTGGCGGCAGTGTTTTCGGCTTCCGCGGTTTGCTGCCCGGCAGCGGAAGACGTGATGAGTGTGCCGGAAGAGGCGGTCTTAAGCGCTGAAAGCCAGGCGGAGGACGTGATAAGCGTACCGGAAGAAGCGGCGGAGGTTAATGGAGGCGCGGAAAGCGGTCCGGAAACGGTAACCTCGGGAATTCGTTTTGCGAAGGATTACAAAGAAGTATATGAAGCGCTGAAAAGCGTATATCGCTACCCGCTTATTTATGACGACCTGCTGGATTACGATGTGATGGAGGAAATGCCGGCTGCGGCTGAAAGCGCAAACGCCGCAGTAAGTTCGGCTGCAAAGAGTTCCGACGCGGATCTCGGCGGCTACTCGGAGACCAACGTCCGGACCGAAGGCGTCGACGAGGCGGATATTATCAAGACGGACGGCAGGTATATTTATATCCTGCGGGACAGCCGGAAACTGTCCATCGTTGAGGCTGACGGAGCAAAGATGCGGGAAATTTCGGTGATTACCCCGTCTGCTCTGGGAGTTGAGACATACGGATACGCGGAGGAGTTCTTCGTGAGCGGCGATACCCTCTCAGTGATCTGCCACAGTAACGCGCGGCGGAGATCCGGATCTTCGGATCCTGTGACGGTGATCAGGACATTTGATATTTCCGATCCAGAATTTCCTGTCTTCAAGGGAGAGGTACAGCAGGACGGATTCTACAAACAGGCAAGGCTTGCGGAAGGCGTCATTTATCTTTTTTCGGAGTGGTATCCCTTCGTCGACAATGCCTCGTATGAGAGCAGCGATCTTGTCGCCAGGGTCGGCGGAGAAGAGGTATCTCCGGACAGGATCTGCATACCGGATATCCTGACGGACGCAAACTATCTGATTGTATCCTCGACGAATATCGAAAAACCGTCGGAAGTCATCGATTACAAGGTCCTCATTTCCGGAGGAGAGCAGCTTTACGTGAGCTCCGGCGGGATCTACGCGCTGAACGCGGATTACTGGTCCGAAAGAACAAGGACCGAGATCACGAAATTTACTTATGAGAACGGCGCGATCACCGGCAGGGCAGCGGGAACCGTCCGGGGCGTCGTGAACGATACATTTTCCATCGATGAATATGACGGAAACTTAAGAGTCCTTTCGACTTACACGGGATCGGACGGAGGCGTATTCATCGAGCTTCTCGGCGAGATCCTCGGATTTGATTACGACGCCGGGTGGACCCGCTATAACGCGCTGTACATTCTCGACGAGAATATGAAGAGCATCGGAAGGCTTTCGCATCTCGCGGAAGGCGAGGAAATCAAGTCGGCGAGATTTTTCGGCGAAACGGCGTACTTCGTGACGTTCCGGAACACCGATCCCCTCTTTACCGCCGATCTTTCGGATCCGCGGAATCCGAAGATCCTCGGACAGCTGAAGATACCGGGCTTTTCGGCTTATCTTCATCCGATGGGAGACGGCCTGCTCGCGGGACTCGGATATGACGCGGACACGGAGTTCGGATCTGTAACCGGAATCAAGCTTTCGCTGTTTGATCTCACGGATCCGGCGGACGTCAAAGAGACAGGAAAGGCCTTAATTAACGGAATTACGTATCTTCCGGCGCTGGAGAATTACAAGTCGGTATTTGCCGACGCGGGAAGGAAGCTGATCGGCTTCTTCTGCGAGAACCGGTATTTCGTCTACCGCCTGACGGACGACGGGAATTTCGAGAGGATCCTGCTCTACGATTTCTATGAGGACGGACTGCAGGGCACATCCAATGACGCCGTGAGAGGGCTTTATATCGGAGGAACATTCTATCTCGCGGGAGATTCTGCCGTGGTTGCATTTGATATGGAAAATAGCTTTGCAAAGACCGCGGTTCTTCAGCTTACGTGACGGAAGAGAAAAAGAAAACTGAAACTAAAACGGCATCCCTGACGGGGTGTCGTTTTTTTTGTACACCCTCCGGAGTAAAATAGAATCATCAGCCGGGGAGCTGTTTTCCGCAAGATCGTTTTCCGTAAGGGGGAGAACGGCAGGGAGAGCAGGACGGCGGAAACAAGGGGAGCTTTAATAAGGAGGTATCAGATGATGAAGGGATATTTGAATGAAACAGGATTCCAGCCGATACACTGCTTAAGGAGGGCGGCGGAGGAGCCGCGCATGATGCTTGTCGTACTGAGAGCGCAGCGTACGGAGACGAATGGCACAGGGGCGTTCGTCAGCGAATCGACAGAATATAAGAATGCCGCGGGAAGATACCTGGGAGATGGAAAATGGGATCTTTTCGAAGCGGGCGGAGCCATTTTTACAGATAATAAAAGCGAGACTCTCAGCTGCCTTGCGGACGGAAATCTTGTGAGGGAAACCAGGGAGATCGCGGCCTGGTGCGAGATTCCCGAAGAGATCGTCCGCAGGCGGCATGCAGGAAATACCGGTGCGCCCGCAAAACTTCCGGTTACTGCTTGACAAACTTCCGGATAATGATATAATTGCATCATAACTTCCGGTTAAATGGTGATTCCGGAAGTTATGATAAACGGGAGGTGAGGCAGTTGGACAGAGTTATACTTCATTCCGACTGTAACTGCTTTTACGCGGCGGTGGAGATGCTGTATCACCCGGAATACGAAGGGAGGCCGCTCGCCGTCGGGGGAAATCCCGAGACCAGGCACGGTATCGTTCTGACCGCCAACTATCCCGCGAAGCGCCGGGGCGTAAAGACCGGATCCGCGCTCTGGGAGGCGAGACAGGCATGCCCGGGACTCGTGATTGTGCCGCCGGATTACGACCGGTACCTCCGCTTTTCCGGATATGCCAGGGAGATATACAGTCATTACTCCGACAGGGTGGAACCCTTCGGCCTCGACGAGTGCTGGATCGATGTCACGCACAGCGTCGGAATCCGCGGAAACGGACAGCAGATCGCGGAGGAGATCCGGAAGAAGATAAAGGATGAGCTCGGAATTACGGTCAGTGTCGGCATTTCGTGGAACAAGATCTTCGCGAAGTACGGATCCGACTACAGGAAACCGGATGCGGTTACCATGGTTACAAGGGAAAACTACCGGCAGATCGTGTGGCAGAAGCCCGCGGAGGATCTTCTCTGCGTGGGAAGGGCCACGAAGCGGAAGCTTGCCGGATTCGGAATCTTTACCATCGGGGACATCGCGCGCTCGGATCCGGAGCTTCTGCGGCGGATTCTCGGAAAGATGGGAGAGGTTCTTTACATCTTTGCAAATGGCGACGACCAGACCCCGGTAGCCGCCGAAAACACCCATGCGCCGATCAAAAGCGTGGGCAACGGAATGACGATGCCGAGGGACCTGACAACGGACGAAGAGGTAAAGATGGCGGTTTATATGCTGTCGGAAACCGTGGCCCGGAGGCTCCGGGCGAATCATTTTTCCGGGGATGTGATCGAGATTTATGTGCGGGACCAGGATCTGTCCGGCTTCACAAGGCAGAGGAAGATTGAGGTTCCGACAAACATTTCCGAGGAAATCGCGCAGTCCGCGATGGAGCTGTTTTACGGCAGCTACCGCTGGGAAAAGAATATCCGGGGGATCGGGATCCGGGTTGCGGATCTCAAGGCGGATACCTGTCCGTACCAGCTGAATCTGTTCCGGAGCGAAGAGGAGCGGAAGAAGCAGCTGCAGGTAGACCGGGCAGTGGAAGAGATCCGGAGGCGGTTCGGAGACAACGCGGTAAAGCGCGGACTGATGTATTTCGGACCGGAGATTTCGGCGCAGAAGTTTGCGGAGCAGGGAATCCATCCGCGGAGCTATATGGACAGGGGAACCGGAGGCATCTATGGAAAAGCAGTATGAGACAGAGACAGACGGAGAACTGAAGACAGGGTTCGAGAGCAGAAAGCTGTATGTATCGGTCAACGCGGACTTTGATAAGGAGGGGCGCGTGACGCCGAGATCCGTGACGCTTCCGACGACAGGACGAACCTACGGGATTGACCGCGTCGAGGGCTGTGTCCGGGCGGCCAGCAGGAAGGCCGGAGGTTGCGGTCTTCGCTATGCGGTCAGGATCTGCCGCCAGACGGCCTATCTGTATTTTGAGGACACGAATCCCGGCAGGTGGTTCGTGGCGCTGAAGGACTGAAGGGTACTGGTCCGCGGGGGATAGAGCGATAGAGCAGTACTGAAAGGCACTGGTCCGCGGGGG
>CADBRO010000060.1 GCA_902797075.1 uncultured Lachnospiraceae bacterium | reverse complement strand
TGCCAGTTTATGCCGGATTTCAATGAAATCGAAAATCGTGGAAACCCGCATAAAATAAGGCAAAACGCGGCATAAGCTGGCAAAAAAATGCATGATAAAAATTTTATTCATTTGCCACGGCAATATCTGTAGAAGTACCTGTGCACAGTATGTTTTTCAGGATATGATCGGAAAAGCTGGGCTTAGAGATCTCTTCTATGTAGATTCGGCTGCGACAAGCAGGGAGGAGATCGGCAATCCGATTTATCCTCCGATGGAGCGGACGTTAAAAAATCATGGAATAGAATGTACCGGACACAGAGCGCGTCAGATGACGAGGGCAGACTATGACTCTTACGATCTGCTGATTGGCGCGGACGATGAAAATCTGTACTACATGAACCGTATCTGCGGCGGAGATCCGGAAGGAAAATTCAGCCTTCTCATGGATTATACGGACAGACCCGGAAAAGAGATTTCCGATCCATGGTATACAAGGGATTTCGAGAGAACGTACAAAGATGTAGTGAATGGTTGTGAAGGTCTATTGGATTATCTTTTAAATAGTTACGGAATGTAATTATTCCTGGGATACTGAATGTCGTAAAGTACGAAGGAGAAAGAAAGTTATGGAGAACAGGCTTCCAAAGAGAGAAGAAGTAGAAAAGAAATACACCTGGAGACTCGAGGATATCTATCCGGATGGCTCCGCATGGGTAAAGGAACTAGACGAAGCCGGAAGAATAGCGGAAAAAGCGGCACAGTTCGAGAACCGGCTTTCGGAAAGCGCCGAAGTTCTGCTTGAAGCAATGAAAATGTATGACAAGCTGATGCTTGTTATGGACAGGACTGCTGGTTATTCTCAGATGCGTTTGGATCAGGATACGGCAAATCACGTTTATCAGGAGCAGGTACTGAAAGTACAAAACGTATCTGCGCGTATCATGGAAAAGCTTGCTTTCTTTGAGCCGGAAATCCTGGCTGTGCCCGAAGAAACATTGGAACATTTTTATGATGAAGTCCCTGAGCTTCTCGACTATGAAGTGACGATCAGAGAAATGCGCCGGATGCGTGAACACACTCTGAGCAAAGAGATGGAACAGCTTCTTGCATCTGCTGTCGAGATGGCTGCCACTCCGTCTGCCGGCTTCAGTATGCTGTGCGACGCGGATCTGAAATTCCCTTCTGCTGCTGACGGAAGCGGAAGCGAGATTCAGATAACAAACGGGAGGTTTGTACCTCTTCAGATGTCATCCGACAGAAACCTTCGAAGGGAAGTATTTGAAAAATTCTATTCGAGATATGCCGAACTCAAGAATACCTGGGCCGCTCTTTACGATGGACAGGTAAAGCAGCAAATCTTTTTTGCCAGAGCGAGGAAATATGCTTCGGCATTTGAAGCAGCTACATTTCAGAATAATGTCGACCCAGCAGTCTGCGACCGCCTGATCGATAGCGTGCACAATGGTCTTTCACTAATGCACAGGTATGTCTCAATGAGGAAAAAGCTGCTTGGTGTTGACGAGCTGCATATGTATGATATCTACGTGCCGATGGTCAGTGACTATGACAGAAAGTTCACTTACAGCGAGGCGGAGGATCTTACGCTTAATGCGCTGGCACCTCTCGGAGAGGAGTATCTCAGCATTGTAAAAAAAGCGTTTGATGAGCGCTGGATCGACGTCATTGAGAATGAAGGCAAACGCGGCGGAGCATATTCGTCAGGAGTCTATGGAGTTCATCCGTATATGCTGTTAAACTACACGGATACTCTCGATGATGTTTTTACACTCGTGCATGAAATGGGACATTCAATGCATACCTGGTATTCTGAACATGCACAGAGCCACCTGAATTCACAGTATAAGATTTTCGTGGCGGAAGTTGCTTCCACAACCAATGAAATTCTACTTCTTGAATACATGCTGAAAAATGCATCAGAAGAACGCGAGAAGGCATATCTGATCAATCATTATCTTGAGAGCTTTAAGGGAACGCTCTTCAGGCAGACTATGTTTGAAGAATTTGAGAGGAAAACGAACGCCATGGCGGAAGGCGGTATACCGCTTACAGCCGAAAAACTCAGCGAAACCTATCTGCAGCTGAACAGAGAGTACTTCGGCGAAGATATGATTTCTGATCCGCTGATTGCATACGAATGGTGCAGAATACCGCATTTTTATTACAATTTCTACGTGTATCAGTATGCGACAAGCTTTTCTGCGTCTGTCGCGATTGCTCATCGGATTCTGGAACAGGGAGAGGCTGCTGTAAAGCCGTATCTTGAATTTTTGAAGAGCGGCTGTACAAGCGATCCAGTGAGCCTGCTTAAAATTGCCGGCGTCGATCTGTCGACATCAGGTCCTGTGGATGAGGCGCTGAAAGTGTTCGAAGATGCGCTTAATAAAATGGAATCACTTATGTAAATATTTTACGTAATCATAATTCTGTGCTATAATCTTTGGACAATCAGTTAACAAGGGGTTTTTATACTGTGTGAGATGGAAGGGGAGTGCCATCTTGAGAAGAAAAAAGCATACTGGAATTATTATAGTTTCTACGGCAGCTGCTATTATAGCTGCATCTCTTGCGGTTTACTGCGTACACGCCGAACGCTACAGGGATACCTTTATTGAAGGGACATACATCAACGGGATAGACGCCGGAGGTATGAAAGCCTCAGAGGTGGAAGCGGTTATAAAAAACCGGGTTGAGGACTACGATCTGAAGCTGATCTTTCACGGAGGCCAGACAGAAGTGCTATCAGCTTCTGATATCGGTTTTTCTTATTCTTCCGATAAAGGCATAACCCGTTTGATGAGTATTCAGAATCCGTATGAATGGATTTTGGGCAAGCTTGGCGTTTCTTCTTCATTTACCGTAGGCGAAGCTTACACCTATAACGAAGATATGCTGAAAGAAGCTGTCCTTTCCCTGCCGGAGTTTTCTGAAGAAAACGTCATTAAGGCGAGGAACGCCTGTATGAAGATGAGCGATGATAACCGCCTGATTGTAGTTCCTGAGATCGACGGCAACGAATTGAGAAGCGATGTTGTACTTGATGCGCTTCGCACAGCAGTAGCAGAGGGTCAGAGAACCATAGACGTTACTTCTCTCGAAAATGCTTACGTTACTGCCGACGTCAGATCCGATGATGAGGCGCTTAACGCACAGGTGAATGATCTGAATACTTACCTCGACGTCGTAGTTACATACGATATGTATGATGATTCGCGCGTTGTTGTGGACCGCAAGCAGATCGCAAGATGGCTTTCCGTCAGAGAGGATGATCCGAACTATTATTATCTGAACACAGATGTTCTTCAGGCAAAATGCGAGAAGTATCTCAAAATTATGTCGACCAAATATGACAAGACATATAATACGTTGTCATTTCATTCGACGAACCGCGGAGATCTCGTGCTGCCGACTGAGACGACGGGTTATCTGATTGACGAGGCAGGAGAAGCTGCAGAGCTGTACAGAATAATTCTCAGTAGGCAGTCGGAAGAAAGAGAACCGCTGTATACGCTCCATACAAAGCCATACGGGACTTTAAGCACATACGTCGAAGTTGATATCCAGAACCAGCATGTATATTATTACCGAAACGGATCGCTTGCCCTTGACTCCGCCTGTGTAACGGGCAAACAGACGGACTCGTCCAGACGAACTCCAACGGGTGTCTTTTCGATTATTGAGATGGATACTGCCAGAACTCTGAGAGGAGAGCCGAATGCGGCAGGACAGCCTTCTTATGAGTCTTTCGTCAACTACTGGATGAGATTCTATGAAGGATGCGGGCTTCATGATGCCAGCTGGAGAAGCAATTTCGGAGGAGATATTTATATTAATTCCGGTTCGCACGGCTGTGTGAATATGCCTTACAATGCGGCCAAGGAATTATACGGAATGGTAGAATACGGGACGCCGGTTATCGTGATATGAAAAAAGACCACGGTCATGAAATGATGAGTTTCAGGCCGTGGTTTGTCATATATCAGTTATTGCGGATTCCGGCAAGGGTAAGAATATCTTCCGGCTTTTGAATGATGTAATCCGGAGAAGGTACACAGCCGAATCCATAGGATGCAAAAACAAAAGGAAGACCGGCCCCCTTTGTTGCCGTATAATCTCCCAGCGTATCGCCCACATAAACCGGATCGTCAAGCTGGTAACGTTCACATGCTATGCGGATATTATCGCATTTTCCGAAGCCTGTGTCTGTCGCGCAGATATGCCCGTCAATCCTGTCTTCAAGGTGGTGAATCGCGATCAGCGTTTCAATATAACCGCCGGTGCAGTTGCTGACGATTATCTGTTTCAAACCAGCATTATGAACCGCGGTAATGACTTCTTCAACGCCTTCATAGAGAGGCTGCCTGTTTTCAAACAGCCACGCATTGTCCGAATCGCAGCAGTCGGTAATCAGCTTCAACATTTCATCTTCCGGAAGCATAGGAAAAAGGGAGCGACCGATATCAGGAAGCAGCTTCCCGAATTCACCGCGCAAAGCGTCTGCTGTAATATGCTCAAAAGGATAATTGCGGGAACTCGAAATTTTGCGCCAGTTTTCAGCAATCAGCGCAGTTGAATCCCAAAGAGTTCCGTCGACATCGTAAATGATAGATTTCATAGTGTGGAGTATAGCAGATGAGAGAAGGCTTTGTAAAGGCGCTCCTGGAATGGTATTATAGTCATAAAAGAGATCTCCCCTGGCGTCATACCTCGGATCCGTACAAAATCTGGATCTCGGAGATCATGCTGCAGCAGACAAGAGTCCAGGCTGTGATTCAATATTATCTGGCCTTTACAAGAGAGCTTCCCGACATAAGGTCGCTTGCTTCCTGTGAGGAGCAAAAACTCCTGAAACTCTGGGAGGGCCTCGGGTATTACAACAGGGCGAGAAATCTGCAAAAGGCTGCTTGTGAAATCGAAAACAGATTTGGCGGGCACTTCCCCGAAAGAATTGAAGATATACGTTCACTGCCGGGTATAGGACGGTACACGGCGGGCGCTGTCGGCTCAATCGCCTTTGGCCTTCCCGAGCCTGCAGTTGACGGAAATGTCCTGAGAGTCTGGGCAAGGCTTACATCCTATGAGGAAAATATTCTGACTGAAAAAGCCAAGAGCGCCGCGGAGAGTTTTGTAAAGAACCTGCTTGATAATACTTCACCGGATGGCTGTGCATTTAAACCGGGGAATCTGAACCAGGCGTTGATTGAGCTTGGAGCGGTTGTCTGCCTTCCTGCAGGGGAGCCGAAGTGTGAAGAATGCCCCTTGAGCAGCGTATGTCTGGGTTATAAACACGGAACCTGGGAAAAACTGCCTTTGAAAATAAAAAAAAACAGCCGGAGAATTGAAGAGCTGACTGTGCTGATTGTAAGGTGCGGTAATAAAACAGCGATCCTGAAACGAAGCAGCGGAGGACTGCTTAAAGGTTTATACGGATTTCCTACGGTTGAGGGACATGTTTCCGCAGAAGAAGCGGTTGCATTTGTCAGTGCTAAGGGGTATGATGCTTTACATGTGCGCCCACTTAAATCTGCAGTGCACATTTTTTCACATATTGAGTGGCATATGACCGGCTATGAGATTAGGGTAAGTGATTTTTCATCGGACGGAGGTCCATGGCATTTTGCCGGTTTTGAAGAGCTTCAAAATGAAACTCCCGTCGCATCAGCATTTGCTCCTTACACGGAGACGATCAATCTGATGCTGGGGAAACGAGGAAAGAGGACATCTTTATGAAAATTCTTACAGTGGTAATTCCCTGTTATAATTCTGAAGCGTATATGAAGAAAGCGATCGACCATGCGGTTATGGGCGGAGAAGATGTAGAAGTCCTGATCATTGATGATGGGTCGATAGATGGAACATATAACATCGCTCTCGAATATGAAAAAAGATTTCAGGGAATCGTAAGGGCAATTCATCAGGAAAATAAGGGTCACGGCGGAGCTGTCAACACCGGAATCAGTGAAGCTAAGGGTATATATCTCAAGGTATGCGACAGCGACGATTACCTGGATTATGATTCTTACATGAAGGTTCTGGACGCGCTCCGTGAGGTGATCAGCGGTCCCAAAACGCTCGATGCCATGATCTGCAATTATGTCTATGACAAAGCGGGAGCCAAAAAGAAACGGATTATGCGTTATGTCGGTTCCTTCCCGGAAGACCGGATCTTTACATGGGATGAGGTGGAAAAGCCTCTTAATGCGCACAGGTACGTCCTCATGCACAGCCTGATCTACAGGACGAATCTCCTCAGGGAATCGGGCCTGGTATTGCCGGAGCATACTTTCTATGTTGATAATCTTGTTGCCTTCGTACCATTTATGTACGTGAAAACGATGTACTATCTGAATGTGCCGCTTTATCGGTATTTTATCGGCAGGGAAGACCAGTCCGTCAACGAGCAGATCATGATCGGCCGGATTGACCAGCAGATCAGAGTCACAAAGCTGATGATTGACGCATACAAACCGAACAAGATCAGACATCGCAATCAGGGCGATTTTGTCACGCATTATCTGAGCATAATCATGACGGTTTCAACCATTTTGCTTCTCAGGATGAACACCGAAGAGTCGCTTGCCATGAAGAAAGATCTCTGGGAGTATCTGAGAAAGAAGGATCTGATCCTTTATCTGAGGATAAAACGGAGTCTTGTGGGACGTCTCGTCAATATGCCGGGACGTGCAGGACGTGAAATGGCTGTTAAAGGCTACAAGATTCTTCAGAAGTTTTACGGATTCAATTAAATAACCGGATATATCAAAAGGCAGATCGTTGTGATCTGCCTTTTGTTTTCAGCCGGTGATTACGTGCAGCTTTTCATTTTCAAGACCGACGCTGATACATTTCTGAACACCTCCGGATTCACCGTCAAGATGGACCGGCAGGGGATTCTTTGACTGAATCACTGCCTTTTTGCATTTCAGGAAATGGGCACCAGGTACTTTTGTGTGGGCTCCGATTTTCGTTAGCGGGAGAGCGGCAAGCATGGCAGGTTTCGGCAATCCGGTCACGACGAAAATGTCAAGGACTCCGTCACAGGGATCCGCATGAGGGGCCATCATACATCCGCCTCCCTCAAATTTCTGATTCATAATGGCAGCAAACATAACTTTCGGAAATGAAAACTCGCGGCCGCCGTCGGTGGTGACGCGTACTGTGCACGGATCGAATGTAAAGGACTGCTGTACTGCCAGCAGCGAGTAAGCAAGACTTCCTAATTTGAAATTATTTAGTTTCTTCTTGATGCCGGATGATTCGAACGCATGGCAGACAGAAGCATCAAATCCCATTCCGGCACTCACGCAGAAGCGCTGCGAGTGGGTTTTCGTTCCGATAAGTCCGATATCCATAGCGACAATGTGCTTTTTCTCGAGAATCGCAGTAAGAGCTGTTGCAGTATTTTTGCTGATACCCATACCCCTGGCAAAATCATTTCCCGATCCTGCCGGCAGAAGTCCGAGCGTTATTGTATTAAGGTTCTGAAGCCCGTTCAATACTTCATGGAGAGAACCGTCGCCGCCGACTACGATTATTTGAGCAAATGGATCGCTCGTTGAGATCCGACGGGCCAGTTCGGTTGCGTGTCCGGGGTATTCTGTGACATGTACTTTATAGTCGATACAGCGCTGGTTAAGAATACGTCTTGCTACAGCCCAGACTGATTCACCTGATGACGAACTGGAAACAGGATTTAGGATGAAATTCAGCATTGCAGCCTCCGGTTATTGATTGTGGTCAGAATCGTGTGCAGGAAGATAGATATGAACCCGCATGATGCGGTTTTTGCGGACAGCATCCACGATGATTTTCGTTCCGTCGTCAAGCTCTACATATTCGCCGACCTTCGGGAGCTTGTCATCTGAGTGTTCGATAACATACCCGCCGATGCTGTCGTAATCCTCGGACGTAAGCTTAAGACCGGTCGCCTTATTGATGTCATCGATGTCTGCGGACCCAAGGCAGCTGTACTCACAGCCCTCGATTATTTCCGTTATTTCTTCCGCGTCGCGCCATTTGTATTCGTCGTGAATATCGCCGACGATCTCTTCGAGGACATCCTCCAGTGTAATCAGTCCTGACGCGTTTCCGTATTCGTCGAGAACTATGACCACGGAAATGCTGTTCTCCTGCATTTCGTCGAGAAGATCGGAGATGTTTTTCATTTCATAAGTAAAATGCGGCGTCTGCATCGTCTGACGGATATTGAAGGAATTGCGGTCGGTAAAAAGCAGATCCTTGATATTGATAATTCCGATTACATTTTCCTGACGATCCTCATAGACAGGCATTCTTGTGAATCTGTGCACGCGGAAAAGGCGGATCAGCTCATCATATGTGGCAGTCGCAGGAACGGACGTTACGTCTATTCTCGGAATCATGATCTCTTTAGCGTAGGTATCCTGAAGATCGACCACGTTGTTGATCATATTGCGTTCGTCGGTTTCGATGACGCCGTCTTCCTGGGATGCATCGACAAGCGCCCGGAGTTCATGCTCCGTCATTGTAACCTTCGTATCCGGATTGATTCCTATGAGCCTGACAAGAAATCTCGATATGCCGGTAAAAAGGAAAATAAACGGAGTCAGAAGCTTCATAAGGAAAAGTACGATTCTCGCACTGAAAAGTGCGATTTTTTCCGAATCGATAGAAGCGGCTGTTTTGGGGGTGATCTCGCCGAAAATAATTACGACAGCTGTCAGTAATCCGGTAACAATTCCGATGAAAGAAGAACCGAACAGACGGATCGCCGCTGATGTCGAAAATGCAGTCAGGGATATATTGACTACATTGTTGCAGATTAATATGGTACTCAGCATCTTGGGCTTGTTGTCAATGACCTTGAGTACTGCGACGGCGTTCTTTGAGCCTTCTTCGCTGAGGGCTTTCATCCGGATATGGTTTACGGAAGTAAATGCGGTCTCTGAAGAAGAAAAAAAGGCGGATAGTGAAACAAGAATGATGATCGTTACAACATCAGCAATCAACATGGTTCGGGAAGCTCCTTTCGGAAGAAATTTTACATGAATTTACAGCAAAAAGCAATGTGTCCGGCAAGTCCCGGGAACGTGCTTCAAAGTATCTGCGTATCGTTCTTGTATCGGTAATTTTCTTATGCTATAATATTTCCTGCTTATTAAATTTACGGAGGACGACCATGAAACATGTAAAGACTCTTAATACAAAAAATCTTCAGGAAACACTTAAAAAGGGCGGTTGCGGCGAATGCCAGACATCCTGCCAGTCCGCGTGCAAAACCAGCTGTACGGTCGGCAACCAGTCCTGCGAGTCACGCAAATAAGGATCTGCTATTACATTTAATATTACCCCGCTCCAGGGCGGGGTAATTGGTTTGAAAGAAAATGTGCAGCGGCCTGCGCCGCTGCTGTGTTGTGTTTAGGAGGTTTATGCAGATTCATCAATACAGGAATAACGGCTATAACATAGTTCTCGATGTACCGAGCGGTTCCGTACATGTGGTTGACGACGTGATGTACGATTTACTGTCGGCTTATCAGGAGACCGGCAGCATGGAAACTGCGATGCAGAAAATGTCAGATGACGGCCGGGATCCTTCAGAGATCCGGGAGGCTGCTGAGGAGATCGAAGAACTGAAACAGGAGGGGATGCTCTTTACGGATGAGCCATACGCTCCTTCTGTCGAAGCATTTTCAGAAAGACCTTCTGTTGTAAAAGCGCTCTGTCTGCATGTTGCTCATGATTGCAATCTCGCCTGCAGGTACTGCTTTGCCGAGGAGGGCGAGTATCACGGCAGAAGAGCTCTGATGGATTTCGAAACAGGAAAAAGAGCTCTGGATTTCCTTGTCGCGAATTCGGGATCCAGACGCAACCTTGAGGTTGATTTCTTCGGCGGAGAACCTCTGATGAATTGGGAGGTCGTGAAACAACTCACAGCGTACGGCAGAAGCATTGAAGAGAAATTCGACAAACACTTCCGTTTTACTATCACCACCAACGGTGTGCTGTTGAATGATGAGGTTATGGAATTCTGCAACCGTGAGATGGACAATGTGGTTATGTCTATTGACGGACGAAAAGAAGTTCATGACAGAATGAGGCCTTTCAGAAAAGGCGCCGGAAGTTATGATCTTGTACTTCCGAAATTCCGGAAATTTGCCGAGAGCCGCAAAAAGCTCGGTTTGAAGTATTACGTAAGGGGAACCTATACGAGATGGAATACCGATTTTGCCGCGGATGTTCTGCATCTGGCAGACTGCGGTTTTGATCAGATTTCCGTTGAACCTGTCGTGGCGCCAAAAGAAGAACCCTATGCTCTGCGTGAAGAAGACATACCGGTTCTAATGGAGCAGTACGATATTCTCGCCCGCGAAATGGTAAAGCGCGAAATGGAAGGAAATGGTTTTAATTTTTTCCATTTTATGATAGATTTAACGGGTGGCCCTTGCGTCTACAAACGTCTTGCCGGATGCGGAAGCGGATCGGAATATCTCGCAGTTACACCGTGGGGTGATTTTTATCCGTGCCATCAGTTTGTCGGAAACGAGAAATTCCTTCTCGGAAATGTGGGTGACGGCATCGTTAACCGCGATATTGTACAGGAATTCAAGAAAGTCAACGTCTACTCGAAGCCTGAATGCAGCAGGTGTTTCGCACGCTTTTACTGCAGCGGCGGATGTCCGGCGAATTCCTACAATTTCACCGGCGGGATCAATAATGTATACGATATAGGGTGCGCTCTGGAGAAGAAGAGGGTTGAATGCGCGATTATGATTAAAGCGGCGCTTTCTTCATAACCCTTTGCACATCCGGATGTTATCAATGAGGAACAAGGAGATAGAAGTGTCATGAAAAAGAGAAGTGGTATCATCGCATTGATTGCCATGGCTGTCCTCACGGTCATCATGGTTATAACCGCCCTGAACGGCTGGGGACCGCATCACATCGGTTCTATGAAGAACATTAAGACCGGCCTTGATCTTTCCGGTGGTGTCTCGATTACCTATGAGGCGGATCAGGCTTCACCTGCTGTTGATGATATGGACGATACTGTCGCAAAGCTTCAGAAGCGTGTTGACCAGTATTCGACAGAAGCAAACGTCTACAAAGAAGGTCTCAACAGAATTAACGTAGAGATTCCTGGAGTAACGGATGCTAACGCTATTCTCGCTGAACTTGGCACTCCGGGTTCGCTGTATTTTATCAGCCAGCATGGTTCTGACGGTTCAGACAATTATACTTATGATGATGCTTCCGCAAATTATGTACTGACTAAGACGATTGAAGAACTGGAAGAAGACGGTTCCATCGTATGTGTCGGCTCAGACGTTGCTGACGCGCAGGGCGTTTTCCAGCAGGATCAGGTCACAAAGAATAATGAACCTGTTGTATCCCTGTCGTTCTCGTCAGAAGGAACCAAGAAGTTTGCCGATGCAACGACAAAAGCGTATGCTAACGGCGAATCGATCGGTATCTATTATGACGGTTCATTTGTTTCTGTTCCGCGCGTCAATGCCGCTATTACAGACGGCAAGGCCATTATTGAAGGAATGGGAGACATTGACGAGGCAAAGCAGCTTGCGTCGTTTATCAGGATCGGCGGACTGAAACTGAACCTGAACGAGATCAGGTCAAATGTTGTCGGTGCCCAGCTCGGACAGGAAGCAATTCGCACTTCCCTGATCGGCGGTGCTGTAGGTCTTCTGATCATCATCCTGATCATGATCTGCGTTTACCTTGTACCCGGCGTGATCGCGTCCTTCTCACTGATTCTTTATGTCGCGATGATGCTCGTTTTCCTCAATGCTTTCGATCTTACCCTCACCCTTCCGGGAATTGCGGGTATTATCCTCAGTATTGGTATGGCCGTCGACGCCAACGTTATTATCTTCTCGAGACTTCAGGAAGAACTGACAAACGGCGCTTCCGTTCGCGGAGCGATCCGTTCCAGCTTTGAAAAGGCCATGTCAGCGATCCTCGACGGAAATATTACGACGCTTATCGCAGCAGCTGTGCTTGGCGCACTCGGAACCGGCTCAATCAAGGGCTTTGCTATGACGCTGGCACTTGGTGTCGTTCTTTCCATGATTACTGCGCTCATAATCACGAGAGTTCTGATTAATGCCGTTTATTCACTCGGTATCGTCAAGAATGAGAAGCTCTGGGCGAGAGAGAAGAAGCTGACGCATATTGATTTTGTCAAGAACTGGGTAAAATACCTCTGCGTTGCAGCTGTGATCCTTATAATCGGATTTGCCTGCATGATCGCTAACAGCGCAAAAGGAAACAGAGCGCTGAATTTCAGCCTTGAGTTCCTCGGCGGAACATCGACGACGGTTGGCTTCAATGATGATTTTACACTGGCTGAACTCGATGAGAAGGTGAAGCCGCTTGTATCTGAAGTTACAGGCGATGCATCCGTCAGCTTCCAGCAGGTTGTAAATTCCAAGGAAGTCATCATTAAGACCCGCACGCTGAACGTCGAAGAAAGATCCAAGATGGCGGACAGCCTCTCCGAGGCTTTCGGTGTCGATGAGGCAAATATCAAAGCTGAATCCATCTCCGCAACAGTGGGAAAAGAGATGAGGAGAAGCGCTATTCAGGCTGTCATTCTTGCTGTTGTCCTGATGCTGCTTTACATCTTTATCAGATTTAAGGATATCCGCTTCGCTACGTCTGCAGTACTCGCTCTTTGCCACGACGTGCTGATCACTCTGATGTCCTATGCGATTCTCAGAGTTTCTGTAGGCAATTCGTTCATCGCAGTCATGCTTACGATTCTCGGATACTCGATCAACTCAACAATTGTTATCTTCGACCGTATACGTGAAGCAATGCCCGAATACAAGAAAGGCGGAAGTCTTAAAGATGTGGTCAACGGCGCTGTGAATATGACTCTTACAAGAAGCATCTTCACAAACCTTACGACCTTCGCGTCAATTCTTGTACTGTATATCCTCGGCGTTTCTTCCATCAAGGAGTTCACACTCCCGATGATGGTCGGTGTTGTTGCCGGCGCCTGCTCGTCCGTATTCCTGAGCGGTCCGCTCTGGTTCTGGATGAGAACGCATTTCGGCAAGGGAGCTGAAGAGTACAGGAAGCAGGCAGTAAAAACAACTGCTTCAGCGGCCGCTTCAACGACCGGAGCTGTGAATAACACGGCATCTGATGCTGTTTCAGCTGTAAGCAATACAGTTCGTCAGGGCGGAAACCCGAACGTTATCCGCAAGAAGAAGACCAAAAAGAAACAGGGTTAACGCGACTTTTCTGCGTAGAATCAAGAAAGCCATGCAGTGCATGGCTTTCTTATTTCTTGAGATTATGAGGTGATTAGCAGGTGCATGTAAAAGAACGCTGGATGCTTACAACAAAAAAAGCTGATTTTTACGGAATTGCCGAGCGGTTCGGCATAGATCCGGTGATCGCAAGGATTATCCGCAACCGGGATATTATCGGCGACGAAGCGATTGAGGAATACCTTCACGGAGGACTGGAAAAACTGAAGGATCCATTCGTTTTGAAGGATATGGACAGGGCTGCAGAGCTTCTTCGGAAAAAGATTGCGGAGAAAAAGAAAATCCGCGTGATCGGAGATTACGACGTAGACGGTATTATGTCCGCGTATATTCTTCGCAGAGGAATTCTTGAGGCGGGCGGAAACGCAGATATCAGGATACCGAACCGTGTTTACGACGGCTACGGAATGAACAGCACTATGATTGAAGCGGCGAGGAGCGACGGGATTGATACCATCGTGACCTGTGACAACGGCATATCTGCCTTTGAAGCGGTATCACTCGCAAAAGAATTCGGGATGACCGTGATTATTACGGATCACCACGAGGTACTTGAAATGCCGGATGCAGATGCTGTTGTCGACCCGCGGCGAACCGACGATGCCTCGGACAGCGGTACATTGTGCGGTGCGTCAGTTGCCTGGAAGCTGATCCGGGCGATCGGAGGAGATCCGGCGTTTGATATGCTTCAGTATGCAGCATTTGCTACGATTTGTGATATCGTCGAGCTTCGCGGAGAAAACAGAATAATCGTAAAAGAAGGCCTGAAAAGCCTTAAACAGACTGACAATAAGGGACTTTTGGCTCTTGCTGACGCCTGTTCGATCAATCTTTCAGAGATAGGCACTTACCATATCGGCTTTATTTTAGGACCGTGTCTTAATGCCAGCGGACGGCTCGACACGGCGATGAAAGCAATGGCGCTGCTTGAAAGTACGCATGAGATTTCTGCGCGAAGAACTGCTGATGAATTAAAAGCGCTGAATGACAGCAGAAAAGCCATGACGGAAGAAGGCGTCAAGCAGGCTGTCACAAGCATAGAAGAACAGGGTGCCGTGAAGGATAAGGTTCTCGTCGTGTTTCTGCCGGACGTTCATGAAAGTATTGCCGGAATTATCGCCGGAAGGATCCGGGAGAAATACAGCCGTCCGGTATTTATACTTACCAGGGCAGAGAACTGTGTGAAAGGCTCCGGCCGGTCCATCGAGAGCTATTCAATGTTTGATGAGCTTGTAAAGGCGGGAGATCTTCTTCTGAAATACGGCGGTCATCCTATGGCAGCCGGCCTGTCGCTTGAAGAGCGGAATGTTCCGTTTCTGCGGGAACGTCTGAATCAGAATTCAGCTCTTACGGAGCAAGATCTGGTTCCCGAAGTTAGAATTGATGTGCCCATGCCGCTATCCTATGTGACGGAACAGCTGATCAGTCAGCTCGATCTTCTTGAGCCCTGCGGCAAAGGAAACGAGAAGCCGGTCTTCGCGGAGAAAAATGTGTACTGTGATCACGTCAGACTTTTCGGCGTCCGTCACAACCTTCTTAAGATGAGGGTAAGATCCATGACGTCTTCCGGAGATGCCGATCCGGGCAGAATCGGCTTTCAGCCCGCTGCGGCAGGACCGGCCCACGACGCCGTCTGTTTCCGGGATGCGGATGAGCTGGCTGCGAGAATTGCGGAGAATCCGGAGCTTTCAATTGTATATGAACCTCAGATTAATGAATATATGGGACAGAGAAGAATCCAGATCCTCATTCGTCATTATGAATAAAAGGTTCTTTAATTCAGCTAAAAATCGTGCTATTATAAGGCGTAATGCAGATTTAAATCGGAGATGTGATATTTGCAGGATCCGATGGATAAATGACAAGGAGATGGATAATGATCAGAGAAAAAGTTGAAGATTATGTTCGTTCTATTCCTGATTTTCCCGAGAAAGGCATTATTTTTCGTGATGTGACTTCTGTGCTTCAGGATGCCGACGGGCTGCAGATGGCTATTAATTCCATGCAGGAAAAGCTTAAAGGTATCGAATTCGATAAGATCGCCGGACTTGAATCAAGAGGCTTCATTTTCGGCATGCCGATTGCGTATAATCTTCACAAGCCTTTCGTTTTAATACGTAAAGCAGGAAAGCTTCCCTGCGAAACAGTCTCAAAATCCTATGATCTTGAATACGGACAGGCTACAATTGAAGTTCACAAAGACGCGATCGAGCCGGGTGACAAAATTGTCATTATCGATGATTTGATTGCAACCGGCGGAACAGTGGAAGCAGCCGGTGAGCTTATAAAAGAACTCGGCGGAGAAGTGGTAAAGATGGTATTCCTTATGGAACTTGCCGGATTAAATGGCAGAGACAAGCTTAAGGAATATGACGTGGAAAGCGTTATCTGTTACGAAGGAAAATAATTTTGATGGAAGAACACGCTGCACCGGACATGAAAGCTGTCCCGTTCGGACTTGGGGCTGACGTTCATGCCATTAACGGAAAACATGAACCGGATCTTTCGACTCCGGCGGATTATACAGCTCCCGAGGATTTATACCGGGAGCTTAAAAAGCGTGTTCTTCTTTATCATCCTTCCGATGATATGACCATGATCGAAAAAGCCTACAAAACGGCTTCCGAAGCGCACCGCGACCAATTCAGAAAATCCGGCGAGCCCTATATCATCCATCCGCTCTGTGTTGGCATTATCCTTGCTGATCTGGAGATGGACAAGGAAACTATCGCCGCCGGTATACTGCACGATGTGGTCGAGGACACAGATGCAACGGTGGACGACATCCGCAGGGAGTTCGGTGATGACGTCGCCGCGCTGGTCGACGGTGTTACAAAACTCGGTCAGGTCGATTATAAGGTCGAGAAAGTCGAGATACAGGCTGAAAACCTCCGAAAGATGTTTCTTGCGATGGCAAAGGACATTCGGGTGATTATCATTAAGCTTGCGGACCGCCTCCCCAATATGAGAACGCTGGAGTATATGCGGCCTGAAAAGCAGTATGAAAAAGCCTGTGAGACCATGGATATATATGCTCCGATCGCGCAGCGTCTCGGAATATCGCGAATCAAGGTGGAGCTGGACGACCTTGCTCTCAAATACTGGAAGCCGGATGTCTATGCAGAGCTCTGCTCTGAGATTGATGCGAAAAAGCTCCAGCGGGAAGAGTTTGTAACCGGTATAGCCGACAATGTGAGAAATAGTCTGGCTGAAGCCGGTATCAAGGCTGAGATCACCGGACGTGTAAAGCATAATTTCTCGATCTATAAGAAGATGGTGAACCAGGACAAGACGCTGGATCAGATCTATGATCTTTTCGCCATCCGGATAATCGTGGATACAGTGGGAGACTGCTATGCGGTTCTCGGTATTATGCATGAGATGTACAAGCCGATACCGGGCCGCTTTAAAGACTATATCGCCATGCCGAAGCTGAATATGTACCAGTCGCTTCATACAACGGTTATCGGCAATGACGGAACGCCCTTTGAGATTCAGATCCGTACTCACGAGATGCACAGGATTGCTGAGTACGGTATCGCTGCGCACTGGAAATACAAGGAAAGTTCGGGCGGTCATACCGTAAGCGGAAACCAGGAAGAGGAGAAGCTGACATGGCTTCGGCAGATTCTCGAGTGGCAGCAGGATTCTTCGGACAATAAAGAGTTTATGTCACTCCTGAAATCCGACCTTGATCTGTTTTCGGAAAGTGTCTACTGTTTCTCGCCGCAGGGCGACGTGAAGACTCTTCCGAACGGTTCCTGCACCATCGACTTTGCTTACAGCGTTCATTCCGCAGTCGGAAACCGCATGATCGGAGCCCGGGTGAACGGGAAGCTCGTGCCCGTGGATTATATTCTGAGAAACGGTGACCGGGTCGAGATTATTACTTCTCAGAATTCCCGCGGTCCGAGCCGCGACTGGCTCAAGATTGTTAAAAGCACCCAGGCCAAGAATAAGATTAATCAGTGGTTCAGAAACGAGCTAAAAACAGATAATATTGAGCGCGGAAAGGAACTGGTTCTTCAGTACGCGAAGATGAAGGGCGTCAATCCCTCGGACATTATGAAGCCCGAGTATCAGCAGGGCGTACTGAGAAAATACGGTTTCAGGGACTGGGATGCTGTCCTTGCGGCAGTCGGCCACGGCGGACTGAAGGAAGGCCAGGTCGTGAACAAACTCATCGACCTGTTTGAAAAGGATACGCGGAAAAAGGTTACTGACGAGGAGGTCATGCAGGCTGCCTCCGGAAACCGTGACAAGCTTCCGCTTGTCCGCCGGGACGGAAAAAGCGGAATCGTCGTGCGGGGACTGCACGATGTTGCAGTCCATTTTGCAAAATGCTGCAGCCCGATTCCAGGCGATGAAATTGTCGGCTACGTCACTCGCGGGAGGGGCGTGACAATTCACCGGACAGATTGTATCAATATTATCAATATGCCGGAGAGCGACCGGATCAGGCTTATCGACGCGGAGTGGAACATTTCCGATGATGAGAAGGAAAGCGGAACCTATGCCGCCGAGATCAACGTGTTTGCGTCGAACCGGACCGGACTTCTGGTTGATATTTCGCGGGTATTTACTGAGCGAAAGATTGACATCGGACAGATGAACGTGCGTACGAGCAAACAGGGAACCGCTACGATGGAGGTCAGCTTTAACGTGCATTCTGTCTCGGAGCTCGGGGCTCTGATTGCCCAGCTCCGGCAAATACCCGATATTCTCGATATTGAGAGAAAAACGGGCTGATTAAAGGAGCATTATCTATATGCCGGACCATTTAAATATACGTGCGTTCCGGGTTGGTGCTCTGGAAACCAACTGCTATATTGCGGATCTTAACGGTGAAGCGTTTGCTGTTGATCCCGGAGACTCAGGACGTGAGATTGCGAAGCTTCTGAAAGAAGAAAATCTGCTGCTTCGCGCGATATTGCTTACCCATGGACATTACGATCACATTCTGGGCGTAAATGATCTTTCCGCCGCATTTCCCGAAGCGCAAATAGTGATCGGGCAGGCGGAGAGTGCCATGATCGAAGATCCTTCGCTCAACTGCGGGTTCTTCCATGAGACGGCCGAGATTTCGCCTGACCGTTTCGTCGATGATGGGGACGAGCTTTTGCTGAT
>CADBRO010000059.1 GCA_902797075.1 uncultured Lachnospiraceae bacterium | reverse complement strand
TTTCTGCTGTTCATAAGAGAAAGCATACCCAGCACGCTGATGGTAAGAAGCACAAAAATCAGAATAAGCGACGCCGCTCCCGGGCCCATGCTTATCGCACTTTTTTTCTTCAAGCCTCCGCCTCCTCATATTTTGCCCCGGGAAGCCGTATAAGCACGCTTCCGTCCTCCGATACCGCTGCCAGCTCCTGGGTAAACAAAGTACCTTTTTCAAGCTGTTTCTGATCCCAGGTCAGAACCAGGCGGAAATCACCGAAGTCTGAAATCCGCTCATCACCGGATTCAACGGGGAAAAGCTTTTGGATTTCTTCTGAAAATGACTCTGACGCGGCGATCCGGTCCGCCGCATTCTGCGCTTCTCCCGCGGCCCTTGTGATCAGCTCCGCACGTTCGCCGTCTATATGCGCTTCTCCGAATACTCTCATAAGCACTGTGGAAGCGAGCATAAAGAACAGGACGACGATCAGAAGCTCCACAAGAAGAATATTCACCCTTGTCTGTGTCTTCATGCCGCAGTATCTCCCGTATCTTCCCCGGAAAGCGTTTTTCCGAAAAGAGCAACATCCACTTCTATCTCTTCACCGCCGGGCTCTCCCGTAAGCACGGCTTTTACCATTCCCTGTCCGATCTTCGCAGTGAACGAATCCGCCGGGAAGAGAGGTTCTCCGTCCTCAGGTTTGAATTCCCTGCTTCTTTCGGAAAACCATTCCCGAAGCATTCCGCCGCTGCTGTAGATCCGCGTGACATATTCCTCGCCGTCATAGTTTTCTGTGTAGTAGAGTACGTCCGTTCCGCCGAGCCTTTCGGTTCCGATCTTCTCTTCCTCATCCACGGACCTCAGAACACTCCGCAGATAAAACGAAAGAAGCCTGGTTTCGTTATTTCTGTCCGACCGCCCGATACTGCTCCTGTATGCCTTTACACCGAACAGTACGAGCGTAAGGGACAGCAGCGCAAAAATCATAAGAAGCATGAATACGAATGCACCGGCAATCGCATGCCCCTGTCTGCCGTTATTCACCTGCCGTCAGCTCCTCTCTCAACAACATAGATATCCGGCGCCATATTTGACGCGAATGCGCTGTAAGTTACAAAGTAATTCTCCTCGTCGTAGCTGAGATGATAATTCTCCTTCAGGTAATCGAGGGAATCCGGGTACGCGCCTTCGACCGCATAGCATGTCAGGGCTGCCCTTTTGACGGCATCCCTCACGATCTGCGACTCTTCGCGCCAGCGTACTGCCCCGATCCGGTCAATCAAAAGGACTGAACCGGCAAGGACGCAGACAATGACAGCGATCTTTATGAAATCCTGTTTTTTCATATGACCTTACCCATCAAAGCGAAGACAGTATTCCCGCCATCGGGAGCATGACCGTAAGAAGCACCGCACCGATGACCACACAAAGAACCGCGACAAGCGAGGGTTCGATTACGCCGATCAGCCGCTCGATGTCACTCTCCGCCTGCTCTTCATACTGATCACCGATTTTGCGGAGCGTGCGCTCCTCCTGGCCGGCAGCACCGGCCATCTTCAGCATCCTGCTCTCCATATCCCCAAAAAGCGAGGTTTCTCCGAGAGCATCGGCAAATCCCATTCCGCTCTCCATATTGCTCCGGAGTCTGTCGACTTCCGCTGCAGCGTGACGATCGTCAATCACCGCTGACGCACGCTCAAGAGCCTCCTCCATATGAAGCCCGCCTGCGAGCATCATCGAAAGAACTCCCGCGACTCTGGAGGCAGACATCTTTTCGGAAATGCGCCGGATCGACGGGAAAAGACGGAACAGAACGTTTCTCACCCTGTCGGCATGCTTCGTCCGAAGCAGCAGCACCGACGCTCCGACGAGTACGGCTGCGGCGATCACGATGACGAGAACCACCCATCCGAGCGCTGTGCCCAGCCGCATCAGCGCGCCGCCTCCGCCGCCGGATCCCATTCCCATCCCGACGAGTACATTTCGAAATACCGGAAGCACCTTCCAGAGCATAATAAATACAATGACAGCCAACATGATGCCGAGCGTGAGCGGATATGCGACCGCGCTCTTAACCGAAGACCGGATCCGGTCTTCACGGGCGTAAAAGCGCTCAAGCCCCCTCATGACCTGCTCCAGCTGGCCCGAGCGTTCGCCGATTCCCGCCATTTCCGCCAGATAGGAAGGCCACCGTTCATCCGCCTTAAGAGCTTCATAGAGAGAGCCGGTCTCGGTGACCCTCCGACTGGCTTCCTTCACCATCGTTCCCGGGATGTCGTCCCCGCTCATGCCGGCAAGAGTTTCCATGCCGTCATACAGCGGCAGGCCTGCCTCAAGAATCATCGCGACTTGTCCGCAGAAGCCGGAGAGCTCGGCGCCCGTCATAGTTTTCATCTTTTTATCTGCCATAATTGCTGCCTCTTTAGTAATATCGTTCAACGGAGTAATCTTTCGGCGACGTAATCGCGCCAAGCTGAAGGGTCGGATCGTAGGATATTGTCTTTCCGTTCACATCAGCTTCAATCCATGCGTGGTAGTTCTTATCCGCGTACCCGATCATCAGCCTCGCCGGGACGCCGCACAGCCTCAAAAGTCCCGTCATCACAGCAGATAAATCCTGGCATATGCCCATCTTCTTTTCAAGACAGGCATCGATACTCGGCAGTTCTCCGGGACTTACGGATACGGAGCGAACATAGTCGTATACAAATTCGGTCTTCATATATGCACAGACAGCCTCAAACGCCTCTTCTCCCGTAAGACCCGCAAACAGCGAGTCCGCGATCTGCTCAAGCGCTGATCCCTCCGTATAGTTGACGTACTGGTTCGGTCCGAGGAACGGCGAGGAGGGATCACTTAAATTTGCGCTGACGGATATATGTCCTTCCTGGGAATACTTCTTGCCTCCGACATTTTCATAGAGAGAAACCGAATAAACTCCGCTCCCGAGCTGAAGGGGAAATATCTCCTGTTTTCCTTCCCCGTTCAGATCATATGTAAGTGTCGTACCGTCTTTCTCAACTCTGAGCTTCAGCTTATGGCTTACCGGAGTCGATACCGACGCGAAAAAATACCCCTGATCCGCGTTTCCGGAGTCGACGGCCAGCTTGCCGTCATAGGAAGATCCGTTTCCTGACGGCACCGGCCAGATTCCCCGGTTTTCCGCGTAAGCCCAGACGGCCAGTACAATCAGAGCGCAAAGAATGATCCGTACAGTTTTTTTCTTTGGCGTAATTATCTCTTTAATCACAGGATATACTTCTCTCTGATCAAATAATAGTTTCAATAATACCTTATCATAAATCCCTTTTTCTGAAAACAGATTT
>CADBRO010000058.1 GCA_902797075.1 uncultured Lachnospiraceae bacterium | reverse complement strand
GTCCCGGAATTCGATTTCACCGTGCAGATCCTCCCAGTTCTCTTTTTTCGGATAAAATGAGTCTCCGTACTTCGCGATTACCTCGGGGGAATCGGATACGTCGGAGCTTTCTGCCAGGAGACGGGTGAGCCGCTCGATGTTGACCTGGATCTGCACAAAGGCCGTGAAGCCGGCGATTACGTTCTGGAGCGGTTCGATCATTCCGAGGGCGTAGGACATAAAGACGGACAGCGTCCCGATTTTAATGACAGCTTCTCTTGTCAGGTATCCGCCGCGGGAAAGAACGACGGCGAGCGCAAGTCCCGACATCAGCGTGACAAGCGAGGTCAGAAAGGCCGAGACTCTCACGGTATGAACGGATATATCCCTCATTTTCCGCGTGTCCGCCTCAAAGCTGTCCTGCATAAGCTTTTCTGCCGCCAGAATCTTGATGGTTCCGGCGCCGGTAATCCCCTCGTTGAAGTTTCCGGTAATAACGGCGTTCTGTTCGCGGATTCCCCGGTTCAGGACGACCAGCTTCTTCTGAAATGCCGCGATGAGAAGCGCAGCACCGCCAAGCAGCAGAAGGATGAGGACGGCCAGGCGCGCACTGATGAAAAACATGACGCCGACAGCGCTGATGATGTAGGCGCCGTTCCACATCATGTCCATCAGCCGCCAGGAAACAACCTCTCCGATTTTTCCGGAGTCGCTCATGACGCGGGAGTGAATGTAGCCCACGCTGTTCTGGTTGAAATACGAAAAGGACAGAGTCTGAAGGTGGTTGAACGACGCATTTCTTAAGTCGCGGTCCACCAGCATCTCTATTCTGCCGCAGTCGTAGGAGCTTTTATAATTGATGACGACCTGGAATACGAGGATCCCGATATAGAGCCCGATAAACGCCGGCAGTCCGGCAAGCGAAGAATTTCCCACAAAATGGTCCAGCGCGTAGCGGTTGAAAAGAGGATAGACCGCGTCGATCAGGCTCGACAGAAAGCCGAGAACCAGCATAAAGACGATCGTCCGTGCATAAGGCTTAAGATACGGCTTAAGCATGGGAATCCCGAAAAACGGCAGAGAGACGTCTATTTTATCTTTGTTCATTGCGTCCCTCCCTGAGAAATCTGAAGATCATAAATTCTTTTGTAAATGCCGCCGAAAGCGAGCAGCTCCTCATGGGTGCCGCTTTCCGCGATCCGTCCGTCATCCATGACGTAAATACGGTCTGCCCGCATGACGGTGGTGATCCTGTGAGCGATGAGAATCACGGTGGAATCACCCGTTCCGGCAGCGAGTGCGCTGCGGATGCGGGCATCCGTCTCGGAGTCGACGGCGGACAGGGAATCGTCGAAAATCATGATCGGAGTGCGCCTGATCAGCATCTGCGCGATGGCGGCTCTTTGCTTCTGGCCTCCCGAGAGGGTGACGCCTCTTTCTCCGACGAAGGTATCAAAGCCGGAAGGAAAACGCTCCACCGTTTCCGCCAGATCGGCGATACCCACGGCTCTTTGAAGCTCTTCCCGGCCGGCGCCCGGCGCCGCGATCCGGATGTTTTCTTCGAGCGTGCGCGAGAAAAGATAGGGCTCCTGGAGCACGATGCCGATATTGCTCCTTAAGTATCCGGTCTCTATGTCGGAAATATCGCAGCCGCCGATCGTGATCGAGCCGTTTTCCGGAGAGAGCGGGTAGAGTCTCGCAAGCAGTGAGATGAGCGTGGATTTTCCGGATCCCGTGCTTCCGATGATGCCGACGGTGGAACCTGCCGGGACCGTAAATGTAATGTCGCTCAGCGTATCAGTCCCTGCGGAGCTGCCCTGCGGATAGCGGAAGGATACGTGTGAAAAAACGATATCCCGGTTCATCGGCGGAGTAAGGGCTTTCTCCGGCACTGCCTCACGCCAGGAATTCATGATGTAGCGGAGACGGTCGATGGAAATGCCGGCCTTGCTCATTTCGGCGATGACTCTTCCGAGAGCGCGGACCGGCCAGGTCAGCATCGCGTTGTAGGAAACAAATGCGATGTATTCGCCGGCGGAGATCCGGCCGTTTACGCAAAAGGCTGCACCGAGCACCGTGACAAGCAGCAGCTGGGCTCCCGTAATAAGGTCGCCTGCGGACCAGTAGACCGCCAGGATCCGGATGAGGCGCACCCAGCAGCGGGTGTAGAAGCTGTTCTGCTTTTCGAAGCGCTCCCTCTCATAGAGTTCACGCCCGAAGGCCCTGACAACCCGGACTCCGGTCAGGTTTTCCTGCGCGACGGCGGAAAGCTTTCCTTCTTCCTCGTCCGCCGTCTGAAACGCGCTTCCGATCTTCAGATGGAAAATCAGCGAGTAGCTTACGACCACCGGAATAAAAAGCGAGGCGTAGAAGGTGAGGCGGGGACTGATGCCGGCCATGAACGCCACGGCCATTGCGATCAGTACCAGCATACGGATCAGCGCAGTCAATCGCTCGGACAGGAATACCTTGATGGTTTCCACATCCGAGGTGCATCTCTGGATGATATCGCCCGTGCTGTTTGCGGTATGCCATGAGGCGGGGAGATGCTGGATATGCTCATAGAGGGTATCCCGCATTCTCTTCACGAGGTGTTCCGCGGCTTTCGCGTTGAAAATCCGGAAACCGTACCTGAAGAGCGCCGCAAAGAGGGCCACAGCCGCGACGAGAAGCGCAATCGCGAAAAAGTGTGCCCTCAGATACGGAATGGGATCCCTTCCGCCGAGGAGGAATCTGACCGGGCTTGGCAGATCGGTCTCTGAACCGCCGATTACGCTGTCGACCGTGAACATGATGATCCGGGGATTCAGCATATCGAAGAGTGAGACAAGGAAGGCGAACAGCATGCTGATAAGGAAGTCGAGAAGACTTCCCTTTATGAAGAACCGGATGAGGGAAAAGTTGTTTTTGAATCGTTCGGTATTCTTACTGTCCTGCATAAGAACAGTATAAGGTGAAACGTCAGTGCACGCAAGGTGGGGCTTCACGGGTAATGAGACGCAAAGCGGTGCAGTAAGTTCCGTTACGGATCAGGATACCGCGTCTTAACCGGGAATGTCCGCTTTACGACTGTCCCCCGAAAGAGTATTATATGATGCAAGATTCATTTCAAAAAACAGTATTGAGGTAAGCGGATATGAACTTTCATCTTCTTGAGAACTATCTCGATCATCTGAATGAAGAGTACGGAATTCCCGCACTGGATCTTATCGTGAAAAAAGATCACGAAACCATATACCGTCACTCCTGCGGTTACTCTGACAGAGACGGAACCGTGCCGGTTGGCCCGGATGACTTTTATACGCTTTATTCGTGCACGAAGGTCATCACGATGACTGCGATGATGCAGCTCATCGAGCAGGGAAAGGTGAGCCTTTACGATCCGGTGAGCCGTTACCTGCCCGAATGGGAGCATATGACGGTAATGAACGCGAACTGGAAGGAACGCGGCATTTTTTTCAGTCCCGGTTATGCCGAACCGTCGCATTATGCGAAAAACCAGGTGAGGATTATCGACTGCATGTCGATGATGGCGGGACTTACCTATGATCTTGAGTCGGAAGCAATCCGCGAACTGCTTGCGGAAAAACCGGACGCGAACACCCGCGAGGTTGTTGCCGCCATTTCGAAGATGCCCCTGCTCTTTGAGCCAGGCACGCGCTATCAGTATTCCCTTGGACACGATGTCATCGGAGCGGTGATCGAGGTCGTAAGCGGGGAACGGTACAGCGATTATCTGGAAAATCATATCATGAAGCCGCTGGGGATTACGGACCTGAACTGCCATCCGACAAAAGAGCAGCAGGAACGCATGAGCGCCCTCTATGAGTATGACCCGAAAACACGGAAGATGAATTACCGGGAGGATGCTTCGAACCGCTATATGATTACTCCGAATTACGAGAGCGGCGGTGCGGCCCTTTGCGGCACGGCGGACGCCTACATCACGGTGATCGACGCCCTTGCGAACGGCGGAGCAGGAGCAAACGGCGAAAGAATCCTTGGCAGGGACAGCGTCATGCGCTTTACGCATTCCGTGACGACGGGAACGGCGCTTCAGGATTTCCGAATCGAGCGGTATCACGAATACGCCTATGGTCTTGGCGTACGCGTAAGGACGGAGGACAACGGCGGATGGTCTCCCATCGGGGAATTCGGCTGGGACGGCGCGGCCGGCGGTTACGCCCTCGTCGATCCCTTCAATCATATCGCGGTATTTTATGTTCAGCATATTATGAATTTCGCGGAGGTGTACAGCGTCATTCATCCAAGGGTCCGCGACCTCGTCTACAAGGGGCTTCTCCGGTAAACGGAAGAGGCGTAAAATGTTGACAAATTGAACGTTTGTAGAAGTATGGGGCGATGGGGTATAATAGCTTCATAGTTACAGCATCACAACAAGGGGATAACCGGAAAGATTCATGACGCTTTTCAGTATTCGGAGGGGCAGCCCTCCGTCAGCAGGGAAAATTTTATTACCGTCGTTTTTTCTGATCTGCCTCTGTGTATTCGCGCTCAGCGTGCGCGCGGACGAGGAAGAGGAGGTCATACCGTTCGTCGGCGCAATCGGCGGCGAGGTGATTGAAGACGAGGTGTACGATCCGGTGACGGATCCGGCAGCCGGACAGACTGAGGCTGCGGATCTTCCGTCTGAAGGACTTACGTCCTTAAGCACGGGCGCCGCGGTGACGAAGAACGTCGTCGAGGCGGAACTTCGGAAATGGCGGATCGCCGCGCTGGATGAGGAGGACGCGCTCCGCCGCGAGCGGAACGAGATGCTTCTTCGCGATTCCATGCTTGCCAGGTACCGGATCGATCACGGTGCGGATGTAAGCCCCGATCTCAAGGTCTATTATATCTGCGTCAACGAGATGGACTATATCGTCGCTGTCGACGGAGACGACATACAGGTGTATCTCGCCTGCATCACGAAGCAGGGAGAGTATTTTGTTTCAACTGAGAATCTGATCGACGAGGTGGTCGCCACCGTTTCGCCGCTGCTTACGGAGGAGAACCGCTCCTCAACCGAGGAATTCTGGAACAAGATCACGCTCATGGACAAGCCCGACGGAATCATCGACGGAAATTCGCTCCGCCCGGTGGACGAGAACGGAGTTCTCTGCGTCCCGTATTTCAACCAGGGTTCGGGATTCTATGAAAATGGCGAGTGGACCTATACCGACTGGCCCTACGCCGCGTTCAACGTCAACGGCCACACCATGCATCAGGCCGGCTGCGGTTTCTTCTCGACAGCCATGGCCCTGTCCTATGTCAAACAGGAGCTGATCGCACCCGTCGATTTCAAGGAAAACGGAGAGTATATCGCCGACAACGGCTCGGCGGTCACGGTCGGAGTTCACTCCGCGGCGATGTACGGAGTTCCGGCATATCTTACGGGCGACTGGAAGACGGTTCTTTCCGCGCTGATCAACGGGCATCCGGTGATGGAGCACGTGGGACCCAGCGTATTTACCTCGGGAGGCCATTATATTCTGCTGATCGGCGTTCTTCCGGACGGAAGAATCGCCGTCAACGATCCCGGACATGCAGCCAACACCTATACCTACTGCGGAGCGGTTTTCTCACAGGATGTGATCCAGGCTGCCGCCAAGGGCGGAAATCTGGCATATACGGTTTTCGGTTAAGCACAAGGGATGATGCGAACCGCGAATATCCGCGCGGACAGTACATTTACGGAGGAGTAACGTGAACAATTTCTTTAATCCGGACAATCGTTTCATGAGAGCGCTGTCCAGACTGTTTGATCTGATGATCCTTAATTTCCTCACTCTGCTTCTTTGCATTCCCGTGATCACCGCGGGAGCGTCCCTTGCGGCCATGCATTCAATTCTGATTCAGATGACCGAGGACAGGGAGGGGTACATTTTCCGGACATTCTTTGCCAAATTCAAGGAGAACTTCAAACAGGCGACGCTGATCTGGTTGCTTGTTCTTGCACTGATCGTGATCCTCTTCCTTGATTTCCGGATTATTTCGGTGATGAATTTCAGCCTGGCGGGAGTTATGCAGACGGCGCTTATTATATTCGGTCTTCTTCTGCTGTTTGTCGGCCAGTACCTGTTCCCTCTGACGGCAAGGTACGCAAATACTTTTTCAGGCACGATCAATACAGCCGTGAGATTTGCCATAGGTTTTTTCCCGAAGACGGTCGCCATGCTGGTCATCAACGCCGCCGTTCTTTTTATCGGTTACAGATACCTGATCAATCTTCTCCCTGTACTGGTTATGTTCTGCTTCTCAGGACCGGGATTTCTCTGCGCGCAGCTCTATGTGCCCATCTTCCACAAAGTGGAGGAGGCGAACGGGATCAGACACGTCGGGGAGGAAGAAGATACTTTCGGAACAGAAACTGATCAGATAGATGAGGAGGCCGGAGAATGAAAAAAATCAAGGTTGGCGTTATCGGATGCGGAAGAATCGCCGAGAGACGGCATATTCCGGAGTACGCTTCGATTCCCTGGGTTGAGATCAGGGGGTATTATGACGCGAGACGTGAGAAGGCACAGGCTATGGTGGCGGGTTACGGGGGAACGATCTACGATTCCGCGGATGAGCTTTTCGAGGATCCGACAATCGATGCCGTAAGCATCTGCGCCGCGAATAACGCCCACGCAGATCTGACGATCCGCGCGCTTAATTCAGGAAAACACGTGCTGGTCGAAAAGCCGATGGCTATGACCGTTGAGGACTGCTATGCGATGCTTGACGCCGCAAAAAAAGCCGGAAAGCTCCTCATGGTGGGACAGAATCAGAGGTTCAATACCGGGCATCAGAGAGCGAAGGAGCTGATCGCGCAGGGCATTATCGGAAAGCCGCTGACCTTCAAGACCACGTTCGGACACGGCGGACCGGAGCGCTGGTGCGCCGAGGATGACGGTACGGGAAAGATCTCTACGGACATCTGGTTTTTTGACAAGAGCATCGCCGCCATGGGAGCAATGGCGGATCTGGGAATTCACAAAACAGACCTGATACAGTATCTCTTAAATGACAGAATCGTGTCCGTATCCGCGAAGATCATGACGCTCGACAAGAAGCGCTCGAACGGTGAACTGATCGATCTTGAGGATAACGCGATTCTGATCTATACGATGTCGAGCGGCGTTGTCGGCACCATGACCGTCAGCTGGACGTACTACGGCGAAGAGGATAATTCCACGGTCATCTTCGGAACGAAGGGCGTGATGAGGCTTTATGACAATTCTTCTCACACGATCCAGATCAATACCGACCGCGGCGACCACATTTATTATGATCTCGATACGATGATGACAAATCATGAACAGCTGAATTCGGGCGTTATCCGCGAGTTTGTCGAGGAGATCCGTTCAGGAAACTGGGAGAATGAAGCCGGCGAATCCGAGGTAAACGCGATTCGGGCAATTCTGGCGGGGTTCGAATCAAGCCGTCAGGACAAGACGATCACAATTGGGTAAACACGAAAAGAACGCTGTCCGGAAACGGGCGGCGTTCTTTTGTGAGAAATCGCAAAAACTGCGCACTGTATCCCGAAAAGAACAGTCAGGTGTGACAAATTATCTTTCTTACCAAAGTGGCTTATAGTATAATAATTCTGTATTCACAGAACATCAATTTCCCGGAACGCAGGCTTTTTAGTTCCGGCATCAGGAAGGGGAAGCAAGCATATGGCCAGAAAAACTTTCCGCGGCGGCGTGCATCCGGAAGGGCACAAGGAGCTGTCGCGGGACGCTTCGTTCGAAGTTTATCTGCCGAAGGGTCCGATGGTATATCCGCTCGCGCAGCATATCGGAAGACCGTCGACTCCCGTCGTCAAAAAAGGCGACCGGGTTCTTGCCGGCCAGATCATAGCGGAGGCATCGGCTTTCGTATCAGCGAATATTGTAAGCGGATGTTCCGGCACGGTGAAAGCGGTGGACCGCTACCGCACGATCGGCGGTACGTATTCAGATGCGATTATCATAGATAATGACGGTCTTTATGAAGAAGCGCCGGGCATCGGGAAGGCATGCGATTACCGGAGCCTTTCGAACCAGGAAATTCTGGATAAGATCAAGGCCGCCGGTATTGTCGGCATGGGCGGAGCCGGATTCCCGACCCATGTCAAGCTCGCTCCGAAGGATCCTTCCGCGATTCACTACGTCATTGCCAACGGTGCGGAATGCGAGCCGTATATTACATGCGATGACCAGCTTATGCGCAATTATGCGGACGAGATCATCGCCGGCATGATGATTATACTGAAGCTGTTCCCGAACGCGTCCGGCCACATCGTGATCGAGGATAATAAACCCGAGGCGATCGCGGCGATGCAGAAAGCGGCTTCGAGAATCGGAAATATCAAGGTGATTTCCGCTCCGGTGAAATATCCTCAGGGAGGCGAGCGCAGCTGCATCAGCCTTGTGACGGGCATCGACTACAGGATTTCCCAGCTCCCGGCGGACGTCGGATGTGTCGTTGACAACGTGGGAACGATCCGGGCCATCTACAAGGCGGTCTGCGAGTCGACGCCCCTGATGGAAAGAGGCGTCACGATCACGGGCGAGGCAATCGCGCGTCCCTGCAACCTGCTTACCAGAATCGGAGTCCTGTGCTCGGAACTGCATGAATATGCAGGCGGCTTCAGGGACGGAAAGCAGGCGGTGAAAATGCTGGCCGGAGGACCGATGATGGGTGTCGCCTTCGACAGTCTCGACGTGCCCCTGCAGAAAAACAACAACGCCCTGACGTTCCTTCAGCGCGACGAGGTTGCGGAAGCGGAGAAGATCAGGACAAACTGCATCCGCTGCGGAAGATGCGCAAGAGTATGTCCGATGGGGCTTACCCCGCAGCTGATGTGCATGGCGTACGAGAGGGGAGAGCTGGACCGGTTTGAGCACAAATTCCACGGACTTGAGTGCATCAGCTGCGGCTCATGTACGTTCATCTGTCCGGCGAGAAAGCCGCTGACCCAGGAATTCAAGGTCGCAAAGGCGGAGATTATGGCGATCAAGCGGGCTGAGAAAGAAAAGGAGGGGGCGAAAGCATGAGCGGATTATATCAGGTCTCAACAAGTCCCCATACCAGAGGGAAACTGGATACCCAAAAAGTGATGCTGGACGTGCAGATCGCGCTGATACCGGCAGCGGTAATGGGCGTCATCAATTACGGCTTCAGAGCGCTCCTCGTGATTCTTCTGGCCATGGCTTCAGCCTATGCCTCCGAGGCGCTGTTCTGTATCGCCGCAAAGCGGGAACTCACGATCCGGGATTTGAGCGCCGGCGTCACGGGACTCCTCCTGGCGCTGTGTCTTTCGCCTTCCGTTCCGTGGTATATACCGGTGCTGGGAAGCGCGTTCGCGATTCTTTTTGTCAAATGCTTCTTCGGCGGTCTCGGCAAGAACTTCATGAACCCTGCCCTGGCGGCGCGGTGTTTCCTGCTGATTTCGTTCGGCAGCGTCATGACGAATTACAGCGTGAGCGATGCCGTCAGCTCTGCGACTCCTCTGGCAAGTCTGCTTCAGGATAAGACGGTGAACTTAAGCGCCATGTTCTGGGGAAGCGCAAGCGGCGTTATCGGATCCTCGGTCTTCGCTCTGCTTCTCGGCGGTATCTATCTGATACTGGTCGACGCCATTTCCTGGGAAATTCCGGTATCGATCCTGGTATCGTTTGCCGCGTTCATCGCCATTTTCGGGCGGCACGGCCTTGATCCCATGTACATCATCGCCCATATCTTCGGCGGAAGCGCCGTGATGAGCGCGTTCTTTATGGCGACGGATCCCGTGACGAATCCGGTATCGCCGGCGGGACAGCTCCTCTACGGCGTCATTATCGGTATTCTGACCGGCATCTTCAGACTTTACGGATCTGCAGCCGATTCCGGAAGCTACGCCGTGATCGTCGCGAACCTCGCGACCCCGCTGATCGACGAATACTTTATTACGCTTCCGTTCGGCTACCGGAAAAATGCGCAGGTCGACAAGAATGTCGGCGCCGGCCGCGCCTTCTCGCCGAAGATGCTCGGTCCGGCGGTCAGCCTTTTCGTGATTACGATACTTGCCGGCGTCGGACTTGCCGGCGTCTTCAACATGACGCGGGGAACCATCGAGGAGCAGGAGCTGAAGGCGAAGCTTGCTTCCTACAGCACGGTTCTTACGGAAGCGGAAACCTTCGAGTATGACGAAAGCCTTAATACAGCAGTCGCTGAGCTCGGAGGCAAGGTGTACGGCACGGATTTCGGCCGGTCCTACATCAATGAAATCGCGGTTGGCAAGGATGCCGCGGGAGAGACTGTCGGGCATGTGGTCAGCGTAACGAGCGCGGACGGATTCGACGGGAATATCACTCTTTCTCTCGGCGTCGGTACGGACGGCGTGATCCGGGGCATCGAGTTTACCGAGCTTGCGGAAACGGCCGGCATGGGAATGCGCTGCGCCGAGCCGGAATTCAAGGACCAGTTCGCGGGAGTGTCCGTCGAACAGTTTGTTCTGAACAAAGCGGGCGGATCCACCGAAGATTATGAGATCGACTCGGTTTCGGGAGCGTCGGTTTCTTCCGGAGCTGTTGTCAATGCCGTAAATGCCGCGCTCGATTTCATTCACGCGAATGTCGGCTGACGGAGGTGACGTATGAACGGATATCTTGAACGAATCTATAACGGTGTTGTAAAAGAAAACCCGACGTTTATCCTGATGCTCGGCATGTGTCCGACGCTGGCGGTCAGCACCGCAGCTTCGAACGGCATCGGAATGGGCATTGCGACGACTGCGGTTCTGGTTCTGTCGAATGTGATTATTTCCGCTCTCCGGAAGGTGATCCCGGATGAGGTGCGGCTGCCGTCCTATATCGTGATTGTCGCTACGCTGGTCACAATCGTGGAGCTTCTTGTAAAAGCTTATGTGCCGGCGCTGTACAGCGCACTTGGAATTTATATTCCTCTGATCGTCGTCAACTGCATTATCCTCGGCCGCGCCGAGGCGTACGCGAATAAAAACAGCGTCATGCTTTCGGCGTTTGACGGCATCGGCATGGGCCTCGGCTTTACGATCGCGCTGACCGTGATCGGCTTTATCCGGGAGCTTCTCGGAAACGGAACCGTCTTCGGCCATAAGGTGCTGCCGCAGCCGGTCGGCATTTTCATCAAGGCGCCGGGCGCATTTCTCGTTCTTGCGGTTGTGATCGCGGTTCTTAACGCGATGCAGGTCAAAAACAGAGGAAATGAGCTTGTGAACGGATGCGACGGATGCTGCGCTTCCTGTATGAAACACAATGACTGCAAAGAGGAGGGAACGAAATGACATCTCTGATTATGATCGTCGTAAGCTGCGCCCTCATCAACAACGTCGTCCTGAATCAGTTCCTCGGCATCTGCTCCTTTGTCGGTGTGTCGAAGCAGATGAAGGCGTCCGCGTCTCTCGGCGTGGCGGTTATCTTCGTTCTTACGATCGCCTGCGCTGTGGCGTCGCTGCTCTACGATTTTGTGCTGAAGCCGTTTGACCTGGATTACATGAAGACCATCGTCTTCATCCTGGTAATCGCGGCGCTCGTACAGATCGTCGAGATGTTCCTGAAAAAGACGTCCCCGGGACTTTATAAGGCTCTCGGAATTTATCTTCCGCTGATAACCACGAACTGCGCGGTTCTCGGCGTTGCCCTCACAAACGTGCAGGATGAGTATAATTTCCTTGAGAGCGTTCTCGCGGGATTCGGCACGGCCGTAGGATACACAATTGCGATTGTTCTCCTTGCCGGGATCCGGTCAAGGCTTGACGAGACCGCCATCCCGAAGCCGTTCCGCGGCGCGCCGGTCGTTCTTCTTTCCGCGGCGCTGATGTCGATCGCTTTCATGGGCTTCGGCAGCCTTGGCTGATGTAAGGAGGTAATGTGACTTGAGCGCGATATTGATAGCAACAGCAGTGATCGGAATCGTCGGACTACTCGTCGGAATCGGCCTGGTCTACATCGGCAACAAATTTCACGTCGAGGTGGACGAGCGCGAGACGGCGATCAGGGAGGTGCTTCCGGGAAATAACTGCGGAGCCTGCGGTTATGCGGGATGCGACGCGGTAGCGGCGGCCATCGTAAAAGGCGAAGCTTCGGCTGCGGCCTGTCCGGTGGGCGGTGCGCCTGTGGCGGCGAAAATCAATGCGATTATGGGAACTTCCGCGGAAGCGGCTGCAAGAAGGGTCGCTTTCGTGAGATGCGGCGGAAGCTGCGAGCACACTTCCGCGAAAAACACGTACATCGGAATCAGGGACTGCCGCGCGGCCGCCCTTGCCGGTATGCATCCGTGGAAATGCGATTACGGCTGCATGGGGTACGGAAGCTGTGCTGCTGTATGTCCCGAGGACGCCATTTCCGTCGTGGACGGCGTTGCGGTCGTGGATAAGGAGAAATGTGTCGGCTGCGGACTCTGCGCAAAGGCATGTCCGAAGAATCTGATCGAGCTCGTTCCGTATGAGCAGCATGTATTTGTCCGCTGCAGAAACACGGACAAGGGCAAGGACGTGAAGGCGGCCTGCGATGTCGGCTGCATCGGCTGCAGACTCTGCACAAAGCAGTGTGAGAGCGGCGCCGTCACCGTCGACAATAATCTCGCGCATATCGATCCGTCGCTTTGCACAAACTGCGGAAAATGTGCGGAGAAGTGCCCGCAGGGCACGATTGCCACAGGAGTATGAAACTGATAAAATGATACATACCGAAAATGAAATGCTCCTGCCAAAAGGGGATTTGCTATGGAAAAATCAAAAATCATAAAAATCGCCGCGTGCGCTGCGGGCGCCGTATTGCTTTTTGTGACGCTGAGCGGCGTTCCGGGCGGAAGAGACGTGGTTTACAGGGCGAAGAAGCCGGCAGGTGACGCGCTGACAAGAGCGGACATCGAATATCTTTCCGTCGAGGCGCCGGAAGCGTCGGGAGCCGACGGCGTCGTTACAGCGGATGAATGGGCGGAAACATATCCGTATATTGTCTCTTCCATGGGGAAAAACGATGAAAACAGCTATGTGACGAGCTACCTTGAGGAGGATCCGTACCTGGTAAATATCTATGAGGGATACGGATTCGCGAAAGACTACGGCAGCGCGAGAGGGCATAATTATACGCTGGAGGATGTGGCGAAAACCGCAAGACCTCATCCCATGGCAAACTGCCTTACCTGCAAGACGCCGAATTTCGCGAAGCTGGTCCAGGACCGCGGCGTCGAGGTCTATTCGATGGACTTTGATGAAGTGATGGCGCTTATGACCGAGAATGTCAGCTGCTACACCTGTCATGGAAATGACGCCGGAAACGGCGGCGCGATCGAGATTACGCACACCTACGTGACGAAAGCGCTCGGCGAGAACTATCAGGGAATCGATCCGGCGACCGTCTCCTGCGGACAGTGCCATATCGAGTACTATTTCCAGCCGGATACGAAGGAAACGTCCATGCCTTATACAAGCGTGGCAGAGATGACGCCCACCGCAATCCTTGAATACTACGATTCGATCGGTTTTGCGGACTGGACCCAGGAGAGCACGGGAACCCGCCTCCTGAAGGCGCAGCATCCCGAGTTTGAGACTTACCTTCAGGGTAAGCACGCTGCGGTTCTGAACTGTGCGGACTGCCACATGGCGCTGGTCCAGGAGGATGACGGAACGGTATATCACAGCCATTACCTTGAAAGCCCGCTTGACAATGAAGTTCTGCTTCAGAAATGCGCCGAATGCCACGGCGACAAAAACATGGTTTCTTACGTCCGCGAGATTCAGTCGGAAGTCACGGAACGTGAGACGGAGGTCGGAAATAAGCTCTCTGAGATGAAGGACGCACTGGCGCAGGCCGTATCGGACGGATCCCGCTCTGAGGAAGAGCTCGAGCGGCTCCGCAAGCTTCACAGGGAAGCACAGTGGTATTTTGATTACTGTTACGTAGAGAACAGCGAGGGAGCGCACAACTCGGCGCTTGCCAAGGAATGCCTCGGCATTTCGGAGAGCAAGATCAAAGAGGCAATGGAGATTCTTAACGCATGACGTTCCCGGATAAGGAATAAAACAGAATTACAGGAAGTGCAGGCGACCAGGACATGCGTGTGACTGTTGCCTGTACTTTTTGGATTCGGAGGCATTTTCAATTATGAACCTGAAAAAAATCAGAAACTTCCTTGGTTCCATGAAGTTCGCGATCATTCTCCTGCTTGTCCTGGCTGCGGCCTGCATAGCGGGAAGCCTGATAACGCAGGGAAAGGAGTATTCCTTTTATGTATCCAGATACGGCGAGCGCGTATCCGGAGCGATTCTCGCCCTGCGTCTCGACGACGTATTTCACTCTGTCTGGTTTATCGTCATTACCGTGTTTCTCTGCGTGAACCTGACATTCTGCAACCTGATCCGCCTTCCCCGGCTTATCAGAAGGACAAAGGAAGCGGAAAACATGAGGGCAAAGGCCGGCGTGTGGGGAGCCTGGGTCTGCCACCTGGGGATCCTGATCCTCATCATAGGCTTCGGTCTCGGTCAGATATTTAAGAGCGAATATACGGTCTACGGAGTGCCGGGGGATATGAAGCCGCTCGGCGATACCGGAATCGTCGTGACGATCGAGGATTTCCGGACGGACAAAAGAGAGAACGGATCGGTGATTCAGTACACCACCGACGTTACCGTGCGGAACCTTGCCTCAGGGACGGATGCGGAAGGGAGCGTCAGCGTAAATCAGCCCGCATCGCTGTTCGGCTATAAATTCTTCCAGAATTCCACGGGCTGGGCTGCCGACATGCATATCGCAAAGGACGGCGGGGAAATCCAGAAGGAAACCGTCTGCGCGGGAGATTACGTCGCTTTTTTGGACAAACCGGACCTGGTCGTCAGCTTCAACCGTTTTTATCCGGATTATGATCCGGAAAATGCGATGGCCGTGAGGACGGACACGGATGAGATTACGAATCCCGCCTATCTTTATACGGCATATTATCAGGGGCAGTTTCTCGGAATGAATGCGCTGCTTGAAAGCGAGGAGCTGACGATCGATGAGTATACGGTGACTTTTTCCGATCCGCAGCCGTATACGCTTCTGCAGGTCAAACGGGATCCGTTCGCGTATCTGGCACTGATCGGCGGACTCGTCACCCTGACCGGACTGATACTTGCGTTTTATGTAAAGCCCCAGGGCGTCCAGGAGAAGAAGGAGAAGGAGGAGAGCGGAGATGAATGAACAGCTGCTTGGTATCGAAAATGTTCTGTTTACGGTAGCGATGCTTCTTTATTTCGCGTCGATGATCGGCTTCTTTATCTTTATCGCCGTAAAGAAAAAGAAGGCCGCATCCGTATCTTATATCATCATGGCGGCAGGTTTTGTCCTCCATACGGCGGCGCTTGTGATAAGGGAAATCGGAGCCGGCAGGCTTCCCATGACGAACCGGTACGAGTTCGCCACGTGTTTTGCCTGGGGGCTTGCGCTGGTCTGTCTGATCTTTATGCGGAAGTACAGCGTGGATATCCTCGGCGCCTTCGCGGCTCCGGTGATCTTTCTGGTCATCGGCTACGCTGCGATGCAGAGCAAGGATGTGCATGAGCTCATGCCGTCCCTTCGCAGCAACTGGCTCGGCTTCCATGTCTCCACGGCAATTATTTCCTACGGAGCCTTCGGAATCTCCTTCGCGCTTGCACTGATGTTCCTTTTGAGGGACAGAATCTCGGAGGGAAGCTTCTTCGACAGGCACATTCCGTCGAAGGAAAAGCTGGATCTGATCGGTTACCGGGCGGTGGCGCTCGGGATACTGTTCCTTACCTTCTGCATTATCAGCGGCGCGATCTGGGCCGAACAGGCCTGGGGAAGCTACTGGTCATGGGATCCGAAGGAGACCTGGTCGCTCATCACCTGGCTGATCTACGCGGTCTACCTTCATCAGAGGATCCGGAAGGGCTGGAAAGGAAAGAGCGCTGCGATCTTCGCGGCTGTCGGATTTATCTGCGTTCTGTTTACTTATGTCGGCGTAAATACATTTCTGCCGGGTGTTCACAGCTACGCTTAAAATGCGGACACATTGTAAAATGCGGAGTTGTCATGCTCAGATTATCAGGGAAATGCATCCGGGAACAGAAGGAGATACAACATGGAAAGACTCAGAATTTCAGAAAACGGAAGGTATTTTGTTAAAGAAGACGGCAGCCCGTTTATCTGGCTGGCGGATACAGCCTGGACCATCCCGGCGCGCCTTGGATGGGATGACATTCAGCATTACATGAAGACCCGGAAAGAACAGGGCTTCACGGTGCTTCAGATGGTCG
>CADBRO010000057.1 GCA_902797075.1 uncultured Lachnospiraceae bacterium | reverse complement strand
TTCGCACCGGAGAAATTCATCTCTCCGTGAAAGAGCGCGGTGAGTATCTCGATTTCGGAAAGGGATCCGCCGAGATGGCCTGATTTGGCCGACCAGATCATGTTGAGCACGTCGAGGCGAAGTTCTTTTGCTTTCTTCTTAAGCGCTTCAAAATCTCTTGTCATGCCTCTCACCTTCCCTTCTTCATGCTGACGGCGCAGCGGGCTTCTTCCATGATGTGTTCCTTCGTAAGCCCGTATTTCGCGTAGAGGTCATCCTGGATTCCGGACTCGCCGAACGTGTCGTTTACTCCGACGATCCGCACCGGAACCGGGTAGTTTTTCGCGGTAAATTCAGCGACCGCGCCTCCGAGCCCTCCGATCACCGAATGGTCCTCGGCGGTTACAAATGCGCCGGTCTTCTTCGCGCATTCGAGGAACCTCTTTTCGTCCAGAGGCTTGATGCAGTACGCATTGACCACTGCAGCGCTGATGCCCTCTTTCTCAAGCTCTTCCGCCGCAGCAAGCGCCGGCTCCACCATAAGTCCGCATGCTGCGATGGTGACGTCGCTGCCATCCTTAAGGAGATCAGAGCCGCCGATGACGACTTCTTTCCCGTCCTCAAAAATGTCATTTGCGATATCGCGGCCGAGTCTTAAGTAAGCCGGTCCGTCGAAATCCATCATAGCTGCAAACGCTGCCTTTTCGTCCGCGATATCCGCGGCGACGAACACCTTGAAGTTCGGGAGCGTTCTCATAATTGAAATATCTTCAAGCGCCTGGTGCGAGGCTCCGTCCTGACCGACGCACAGTCCCGCGTGAGTGGCGACAATTTTCACATTCAGATTCGGGTAGGCAATCACCTGCCTGATCTGCTCGAACGGCTTCTCGCTTACGAACATGGAAAAGCCGACAACGACCGGCTTAAGTCCGGTGGTGGCAAGACCTGCTGCCGTTGCGACGAGATCCGCTTCGGAAATACCGACGTTGAACATTCTGTCCGGATACTGTTCCGTAAACTTTGTGAGACTGAGTGCTCTCGCAGAGTCTGCGTTCAGCACGACAATCTTCGGGTCATCCTTCGCCTTGGCGAGAATCGCGTCAATCAGGTTAGAGCGAAAAGACCTTTGCATGACTTGTATCCTCCTTATGTTTGCTCCATTGATTGCTCTCCAAAATGGAGTATACCATTGCAGAGCATACGTGTAAATTATCAATGCATACAGTATTCATTCGCTTTTTTTGTGTATCTTTCACAATCAGCACGCCAAAAAAGTCACCATCACTCCGCTCCATCACTCCGAATTAATTTGGAGTAAATGGAGCATAATTCTGCTCTTCCACGCATTTTTAAAATCAAGGATGGCTGGATATGATATAATGATGGGAACATTTCCGGAACCGGTGTGATGTGTGCGGGATCCCCCACAGGACCGGCAGGATTTCAAAACTCAGGGAGGCTGCCATGAATCTTCACGAAACCCCCAGAAATATCTTCACGACAATACGGTTTCATCTTCCGAATCTGAGCCGCGTGGAGCGGAAGATCGCGGAATATCTTCTCAAGCATCCGGAAGAAGCATCTTCCCTCTCCCTGGCGGAGACGGCGAAGCGCTGCGGCTGCGGAGAAGCTTCCGTCGTGCGCTTTTCCCGGCTGATCGGCTGCGGCAGCTACACCGAGATGAAGCAGCTGCTCTCAACCCAGCAGGATTCCGAAGCCGGGGTTCAGGGCATCCGGATCGAAAGCGAAGAACCGATCCGCGAGCTGGCCGACAGCATCTGCAGCCTCTATATCGAGACAATCCAGCGCACCATGGAGCTGAATCCCGCGAGGCAGTTTGAGACAGCCGTCCGGTATCTGTCGGAAGCAAAAAGCATCTACTTTTTCGGCATCGGAGATGCCCTGGTTCCGTGCGAGTGCGGCTACTACCGTTTCCGCAGGATCGGCTTTCCCTGTTTCTTCGACGCGGACGCCGATATGCAGATGATCCACGCTGCAAACATCCGCGAGGGAGACGTGGCGATCGCCATTTCCCACTCCGGCCTGACAAGGCACGTCGTCCGCGCCGTCAGAGCCGCGCGGGACGCCGGCGCCAGAATCATCGGCATTACTCAGTCGTCAAGGTCGCCATTTGACAAATACTGCGATCTGGTGTTCTACAACGCGGTATCGGATATTACGATCGGAAAGACCATCGTCGCGCACCGGCTTGCGGAGAGCACGATCATCGAGATTCTCTACGCCGGAGTTGTAAGCCAGATGCCGGAAAAGGCGATGCAGATGCTGCTCGCCTCTTCCGATGTAATGAAGGTCAACAAAGAGGATGACGCGTAAGGTTCTTATTTCAGAACTTCCTTCGCCGTCTTCGCGATTCCTTCGCCGTCCATTCCGTAATATTTAAATACTTCCTTCGATGTACCGGTGATAACATGGCTGTCCGGAAGCGCGATATTCTTTACCTTGCGCGGGCAGTACTCGCCGACAACCTGGCTTACCATGGAGCCGAGGCCTCCGAACGGGGAATGCTCTTCGACGGTAATAACCGCCTTCGCCTGCTCAGCGTATTTGATCACCGCGTCCTTATCAAGCGGCTTGACGCAGTACATATCGAGTACGGTCGCGGAGATTCCTTCTTTTTCAAGAAGCAGCGCGGCGTCGTAAGCCGGACGGACCATCTCGCCCGTGGCAACGATCAGAACGTCCGTGCCTTCCCGAAGGACAGTAGCCTTGTCCATCTCGAACGGGCAGCATTCTTCGGAATAAATGTCTTCCACCGGATTTCTGCCGGTACGGATATAAGCAGGCTTCTCATCCTGAAGGAGCGCTTCGATGAGCTTCCTTGTCTGGAAACGGTCGCTCGGAAGATAGACGCGCATGTTCGGAATCGCGGACATACCGGCGATATCCTGGCAGGAATGATGGCTCATGCCGAGGGCGCCGTAGCTGATGCCGCCGGAAATTCCGATCAGCTTGACGTTCGTATTCGAGTAAGCGACGTCGACCTTGCACTGCTCAAAGCTTCTTGTGGACAGGAAGGATGCCGGGGATGCCGCAAAGGGCTTCTTGCCCGCTTTCGCAAGACCTGCGGAGATGCCTACCAGATCCTGCTCGGCGATGCCGACTTCTACGGACTGCTCCGGATATGTGTCAAAGAATGCCGTAAGGGACGCGCTGCCTCTCGAGTCGCTGCACAGGACGACGATGTCCTTATCGTCTTTAGCTTTTTCAATCAGTACGTCACAAATCACTTTTCTGTTCGGAATTTTATTCATTGAGAGCTGCCTCCTTTCCGGCTTCAAGATCTTTCATAATCTGCTCGTATTCTTCCTGTGTCGGCAGGTGGTGATGCCAGCCGGCCTTATTCTCCATAACCGGAGAACCTTTTCCTTTGATCGTGTCGGCGATGATCACCGTCGGATCGCCCTTATGAGCCCTTGCTTCGGCAAATGCGGCTTCCAGCGAGTCAAAATCATTTCCGTCAGCCTTAACGACGTGCCATCCGAACGCTTTCCATCTCTCGGCCTGATCGTCCTGCTTCATGACGTCTTCCGTGTTTCCGGAAATCTGAAGGTGATTGCGGTCTACGATCGCACACAGATTGTCAAGATTGTAATTGTGGCCGGACATTGCGCCTTCCCAGACGCTTCCTTCCGCGAGCTCTCCGTCTCCCATAAGGACGTATACGCGGCTCGGTCTCTTGTCCATCTTTGCGGCGATCGCAAGTCCCACCGCGACCGGAAGTCCGTGTCCGAGGGATCCTGAATTCATTTCGACGCCGGGGATTACGTTGTTCGGATGTCCGATAAATTCGCTTCCGAACTTCGAGAACTTGGCCGTAGCCTCCTCCAGAGAGTAAAAGCCTTTGTGCGCGAGGATCGTGTAGAAGCTTTCCACCGCATGACCTTTGCTGAGAATGAAATAATCCCGGTTCGGATCATCCTGATTTTCCGGTGAAATGTTCATTTCCTTAAGGTAGAGCTGCATGAGGATTTCCATCTCGCTCATATCGCCGCCGATGTGACCGCCGCCTCCGCTCATGATCATATTTACGGTATCCATGCGGTAGTCATAGCTGAGTGCTTTTAACGCTTTGTCCATGTCTTTCTCCTTCTTTAAATTTGCCGATGATTCCTTTCCGGTGGTTGTTCTGTCTGATCCGGTCTATTCCGGCTTACTTCGTTTTCTTGAGAACATTGTATATTCAAAATGTTCGTTTGTCAACATTTAAATTGTTCTTTAACGAACATTTTTCAGGTTCATTCTTGTGCTAACGCGAACATTATTGTATACTAAGTAAAAAGAAAACAGGATTCAAACATTTCTGTCAGTCCTGTTTTTGCAAACCGAAGGAGTCCCGCGATGAGAAAGAAAAAGCATTCTCAAATCATAGAACTTCTTGAAAATAAAAATGTCATGTCGATCCGCGAACTGGCCCAGGCCCTCGACTGCACCGAGATGACCATCCGCCGCAACCTGGACGAGCTCCAGGAAATGAATTTCGTGAAGAGGGAACGCGGCTACGCCGCACTTCTGGGCGCTGCAAAACCGACGGAGTACGTAGAGCAGTCCGGAGAGCATGCGGCCGAAAAGCGCGCGATCGCCCGGGCCGCCCTTCAGTATATAAAAGAAGGCCAGGTAATCTGCCTCGATTCAGGAACCACCACGCAGCAGCTGGCACTGGCGCTCCCGAAGGATCTGCGCCTTTCTCTCATCACGCCGAGCCTCGAGGCGGCAGTTGCCCTTGCGGACCATTCGGATATCCAGGTCATGCTGCCCGGCGGCCAGATGCATCACCGCAACCGCTCGATTCTGATTGACGATCCCGATGAAATGCGCAGGTTTTCCGCTGACATCGCCTTTATCTCCTGCCGGGCGTTCCGGATTCCCGGAGGAGCGTTTGAGCATTCCCAGACGATGACGGCAACAAAAAAAGCGCTCGCCTCGATCGCGGCAAAGCGCATTCTTCTTCTGGATCATTCAAAATGGGGCGTCTCCTCCCTGTGCAGCTCGGTGAAGCTCGAGGATCTCGACGTCATTATCACGGACGCTGCCGCTCCGGCGGACGCCGTCGAAGAGGCGAGGCGGAGCGGAATCGAGGTCGTACTGGCGCAGGCGTAAGTATAAAATGCCGTTGGTGTAATAACCTCTAAGAGTAGTTTTAACACAGTAAATTCTTGTTTCCCGCATGGCGGACCAGTCATGCTACAACCTTAATTCTTGTTTCTCGCATGGCGGATTGGTCATGCTACAATTTAATTTCTCGTTTCTCGCATGGTCTGTTCGCCATGCTACAATTTCAATTCTTATTTCTCGCATGGCGGATTGGTCATGCTGCAATTTGAATTCCGAATTCTCGCATGGTCTACTCGCCATGCTACAATTGAATTTCTTGTTTCTCGCATGGCCTACTCGCCATGCGACAATTTAATTTCTTGTTTCTCGCATGGCAAATCTGTCATGCTACAATTTGAATTCATAATTCTCGCATGGCCTACTCGTCATGCTGCAATTTCAATTCTTATTTCTCGCATGGCGGATTGGTCATGCTACAATTGAATTTCTTGATTTTCGCATGGCGGATCGGTCATGCTACAATTTAATTTCTTGTTTCTCGCATGGCGGATTG
>CADBRO010000056.1 GCA_902797075.1 uncultured Lachnospiraceae bacterium | reverse complement strand
CCGATGTGGCTCAGTTGGTAGAGCAACGCATTCGTAATGCGTAGGTCATCGGTTCGAGTCCGATCATCGGCTTAGGCGGGAATCCTTGAAAATCAAGGGTTCCCGCTATTTTTTTGCCTAGCGGCAAATTGCACAAAAATGAAAAACCGAGTTATTTTTGGGGCATTTTTGCATTTCTTGCCGACCGGATGGGTGATCCTGTGTCTGCTTATTGGATTATCAAAATGTGTGATGCGAAAAACAGAATTCGTAAAACTGCCGAAATTGTGCATAATGCTAGAAGAAAGGTTGACTTAAATTGAGAAAATTTGTACAATATATCAAAAGATTGCTCATGATACCTTACTCCGATACATTCAGAAAGGCTGGTGAATTCAGTGATTGTCGGAAAGAGCATTACAAGAATAGATTCAAGAGACAAAGCGACCGGCAGGACGAAGTATACTGACGATCTGTGCGACAAAAGCGCGCTGATCGCGAAGATATGTCATGCCGAGATCGGTCATGCAATTGTTAAATCCATTGATACAGATGAGGCTTCGAAAATTCCCGGCGTTGTGAAGATTGTTACCTGTTTTGACGTGCCTGAGACGGTCTTCCCCACAGCCGGACATCCCTGGTCTACCGATCCGGCTCATCAGGACGTAAGCGACCGGAATCTTCTGACAAAGCATGTACGCTATTACGGAGATGACGTCGCAGCGGTTGTGGCGGAAAATGAAGTCGCGGCGGAGCAGGCTGTCAGAGCGATCAAGGTGGAGTATGAGGAGCTGCCGGTTGTGCTCGATCCTCAGGAAGCCATGAAAGACGGCGAGCCGCAGCTTCACGAGGCTTATAAGAACAATGTCCTTGCTCACACGGATATCCGGAGGGGTAATCTGGAGGAGGCAATAAAGGAACCCGGTCTTATAAAGATCGAGGGATGGTATGATACGCCTACGGTCCAGCACTGCCATATCGAAAATGCGGTCTGCTTCGCCTATGAGGAAAACGACCGCATCGTTGTCGTTACGTCTACGCAGATCCCGCATATCGTAAGGAGAGTCGTCGGACAGGCGCTTTCCATTCCGTGGGGAAATGTCCGCGTCATTAAGCCTTATGTCGGCGGCGGCTTCGGAAACAAGCAGGATGTTCTTTACGAGCCGCTCTGTGCCTTTCTTTCGACGCAGGTCGGCGGCAGGCTTGTCAAAATCGAATGCACAAGAGAAGAGACCTTCCGGAATACGCGTGTCCGCCACGCGATCAGGAGCCATATCATTTCCTGGTGCCGTCCGGACGGCTCATTTGCCGCAAGAAAGCTCGAATGCTGGTCAAATCAGGGGGCTTATGCTTCCCACGGCCATGGCATTGTTGCGAAGGGAATGGGTTCATTTCCGCAGCTTTATCCCTGTGACAACGTCGAGTGTGACTCATGGACGGTCTTCACGAATATTCAGCCCGCAGGCGCGATGAGATCTTACGGAATGTGCCAGGCGATTTTCGCTGTGGAGTCTCACACTGAGGATATCTGCAGACAGCTGGGAATTGATTCGATGGAATTCCGAAGGAAGAATCTGATGCCTGTCGGATATGTCGACGCATTTTCCAAAAACGAGATGTATTACGATACATTCAATCAGTGCTTCGATAAAGGAATGGCCTGGATCGGCTACGAAGAGAAGCACAGGAAATACGAGAACCAGAGCGGACCGGTGAGGAGAGGAATCGGATTCGCCCCGTTCTGGTATAATACGGCGGTCTGGCCGATCGCTCTTGAGACCGCGTCCTGCCGCATGTCGCTCAATCAGGACGGCTCCATCCAGATGCAGGTGGGCGATACTGAAATCGGACAGGGGGCAGACACCGCATTTTCCCAGATGGCGGCGGAAACCGTCGGCGTCGCATTTGAAAAAGTACATATTCTTTCGTGCCAGGATACGGATGTTTCGCCCTTCGGAACCGGAGCGTATGCTTCCAGGCAGACCTACGCGACGGGCATGGCAATCCGGTCGACTGCGGAAGCATTAAAGGACAAGATCCTTGAGGTCGCATTCCGCTATACGAGAATGCAGCCCTACATCATGGATATCATTGACGGAAATATTGTCCGCGTGACAGACGGCAGAATTCTCATGTCGCTGGAAGAGCTCGCCACAGCTGCGCTTTACGACAGGGAGGAGAGCATTCATATTTCGGCTGAGAAGACGACCAACGTCAAGAGCAACGCTTACAGCTTCGGCTGCTGCTTTGCCGAAGTTGAAGTGGATATTCCGATGTGCAAGGTGAAGCTGATCAATATTATCAATGTGCACGACTGCGGAACCCTGATTAATCCGGAGCTTGCAAGAGCCCAGGTTCAGGGCGGAATGAGCATGGGAATCGGATACGCCCTGTCAGAGAAGATGCTCTATGACAGCAGGACGGCGCGCCTTCTCAACGGAAACCTTCTCGATTACAAACTCTCGACATTTATGGATCATCCGCACCTTGAGGCCGAGTTCGTCGAGAATCCGGAACCCACGAGCGCCTACGGAACAAAGGCGCTTGGCGAGCCTCCGGTTGTCCCGGTGGCGCCTGCCATCAGAAATGCGATTCTTCAGGCCACAGGCGTCTCGTTCAATGAGATTCCGATCAACCCGCATCTGATGTTCAAAGAATTCACGAAAGCCGGCCTGATCTGAGAAAGGAGGAGACAGCATGTATGATATAAAAGCTTTATATGAAGCAAAAAGCACAGCCAATGCCGTCGAGCTTCTCCTTCAGCACCCGGAGGCCGTGATTATCGCCGGTGGTTCGGACGTCCTGATCAAAATCAGGGACGGAAAACTCGCCGGAAAGGAACTGGTCAGCATCTACGGTCTCGATGAGCTGAGGGGCGTGGAACTTGATGGGGAAGAAAACATCCGGATCGGTTCTCTTACATCGTTCTCTCATATTCACAAAGATCCGCTGATAAAAAAGCATATCGCGGTGCTTGGCGAAGCAGTAAACATGGTGGGCGGTCCGCAGATCAGAGCGATCGGGACCATCGGCGGCAATACCTGCAACGGAGTGACCTCCGCTGATTCCGCATCGACGCTGTTTGCGTGGGATGCGATTATTGAAATTACAGGACCGGACGGGATAAGGTGCGTGCCGATCGAAGAGTTCTATCTGGGACCCGGCAAGGTCGATCTCAGACCGGGCGAGATCCAGACGCACATTATCATTCCGAAGGCATCCTGGTCCGGTTACAAGGGCTCTTACATCAAATACGGTATGAGAAACGCCATGGAGATCGCGACCACGGGCTGCTCTGTCAACGTGAAGCTTACGAGGGATAAGCAGACCCTGAAGGATGTAAGAATCGCCTACGGCGTTGCCGGACCGATACCGCTTCGCGCGAAGAGTACGGAAGAAAAAGTTCGGGGACGCGCCGTAAACCGGGAGACCGCCGATCTGATCGGCGAACTGGTGCTTGGTGATGTTAATCCGAGAGACAGCTGGAGAGCGGCGAAGGATTTCCGCCTCCATCTGTGTCAGACGATGGCGGTGAGAGCCTTTGAGGAAGCTGTTGCCCGCGCAGGAGGTGAGATCAGTGGCTGACGAAATTAGACAGTTTAAACAGGTGACCTGTACGATCAACGGAGTAAGACGGACAACGATGGTGGACGTCAGGGCTTCCCTGACCGATATGCTGAGAAATGATTACCGCCTCACGTCAGTAAAAAAAGGCTGTGAAGTCGGAGAGTGCGGTGCCTGCACGGTGCTGATTGACGGTGAAGCGTTCGATTCCTGCATCTATCTTGCGGTCTGGGCGGACGGCAAGGATATCATCACCCTCGAGGGTCTTGAGGGACCGAACGGCGAGCTTTCGGATATCCAGCAGGCGTTTATCGATGAAACCGCGATCCAGTGCGGATTCTGCAGCCCCGGTTTTATTCTGACGGCAAAGGAAATCCTCGACTCAGGCAAGCTGTATACGGACGACGAGCTGAGAAAACTGCTTTCCGGACATCTGTGCAGATGCACGGGTTATGACAACATTTTCAGGGCAGTGAAAAAGACCATGCTGAGGCGCCTGAATAAACCGGTGCCGGAAGAATTTTTCAAAGCTGAATAAAATAAAAAAGATGTCAAGATAAAATACTTGACACACAGGAGGGCTTTCGTATATTATGTCCGTTATGGACAAACGATACGAGGAAGCTCTCCTGTTTGATTTCTACGGAGAACTTCTTACAGAACGTCAGAAACAGATATTTTCGGAAGTTGTCATGGAGGATTATTCCCTGAGCGAAGTGGCTGCGGAATACGGCATTTCACGGCAGGGCGTCCATGATATGATCCGGCGGTGTACGAAAACTCTCGAAGGGTACGAGGAAAAACTCGGACTTGTGCACCGTTTTCTGGACCTTAAGGCGAAAGCCGAAAAGATCAGAAGCATAACGGAAGACAGCCGCGTCAAAGAGCTGGCTGAAGAGATACTCGAGGAGTTATAACGAATGGCATTTGAAGGACTTACAGAAAAACTTCAGAATGTTTTTAAAGCTCTCAGAGGCAAGGGAAGACTGACAGAGGACGACGTCAGGGAAGCCATGAAGGAAGTAAAGATGGCCCTTCTCGAGGCGGACGTCAACTTCAAGGCGGTCAAGAATTTTACCCGGGCCGTCGAAGACAAGGCGATCGGAGAAGACGTGATGAACGGCCTGAATCCGGGCCAGATGGTCATCAAGATCGTTCACGACGAGCTTGTAAGCCTCATGGGATCGGAAACGACTGAGATTCCCTTAAATCCCAGCGGGATGACGGTCATTATGATGGCGGGACTTCAGGGCTCCGGTAAGACGACGACGGCGGCAAAGCTTGCCTCCAAGTATAAGGCAAAAGGAAAACGTCCGCTGCTGGTTGCTTGCGACGTATACCGCCCCGGCGCCATTTCACAGCTGGAAACAAACGCAAATAAGGTCGGCGTTCCCGTCTTTTCCATGGGAGACAAGGCCAACCCGGTTGATATCGCCGCTGCAGCCGTGAAACACGCCGAATCAAATGGCAATAATCTGGTCATCATAGATACTGCGGGACGTTTGCAGATCGATGACGACATGATGAAGGAACTGAAGAATATCAAAAAAGCGGTCTCGGTCGATTTCACGGTTCTCGTCGTCGACGCGATGACCGGACAGGAAGCGGTCAACGTGGCGAAGACCTTCACTTATAAGGTCGGAATTGACGGCGTTATCCTGACAAAATGCGACGGCGATACCCGGGGCGGCGCCGCACTTTCGGTCAGAACCATGACCGGAAAGCCGATTCTTTACGTCGGCATGGGTGAGAAGCCCGAAGATCTCGAGCAGTTCTATCCGGACAGAATGGCCGGCAGAATCCTCGGTATGGGCGATGTCATGACCCTGATTGAGAAGGCTCAGGCAAGCATCGACGAGCAGCAGGCTGCCGAGATGGAAAAGAAGATCCGCAAGGCATCCTTCGGATTTGACGATTATCTCGCAAGCATGGAGCAGATGAAGAAGATGGGCGGCCTTGAGAGCATCCTGCAGATGCTTCCGGGAATCGGCGGAAAGTCTGCGGAACTGGCGGGCATGATCGATGACAAGCAGCTGAAACGCACCGAGGCGATGATCCTTTCGATGACGCCGGAGGAGCGGGCAAATCCGGATATACTCAACGTTTCCAGAAAACGCAGGATCGCTGAGGGATCAGGCGTTGATATCAGCGAGGTCAACCGCCTGGTGAAGCAGTTCGACCAGGTAAGGAAAAT
>CADBRO010000055.1 GCA_902797075.1 uncultured Lachnospiraceae bacterium | reverse complement strand
TAACTATTGCTGTACTGAAATAAATTCAAGAAAAAACCGGGGCCTATGGCCTCGGTTTGTCAATGTAGCGCAGATGCTCCAGGTAGCGGAGTGTCCGCGCTTTTTTGTCCGTCATCGTTCCGATCACCGCATTTCCTGCTCCGGCATCAAGAAGCGCGCTGTGCAGCCCGTATCCGTCTTCCGCTGCGATCACCGTCATCCCGGGTGATTCGAAGGTGTAGGGATTCCACCCGAAGATTTCGCAGATTTCGATCGTTTCCTGCCGCACAGGTATCAGCTTCAGATCTGCTGAAAGTCCGGACTGAAGCGTTTCGCCCAGATCCCAGAGTGTCTTGAAAATGCCTCCCGCCCCGCCGTGAAGCACGCATTCCACGCCGAAAAAGCCGGCCTGCTTCGCAAGAACACGTTTTACTATCTCTTCCTGTTCCGTATCAAAAGCGTAATCAAGTCTTGATACAGGCGTAAAAAAAGAGGGGAAGCGTCTCTCAAGCTCCCCTCTTTGATCCGACAGCGCGCGTCTTACGGCTCCGCATCCGATTGTTCCGGTTACGATAATTGCCGCCCGGCTCATATCTTTACTGGAATGCCGCCGGCAGCATCGTAAGCAGCATGCTGACCACCAGAATTACCGCGATGACAGCAACTACGATTTTCTGCGTCTTTTTGTTCATCATAATAAGTCCACCTCCTGATGATCAAGCTTCAAGCGGATAACGATCCGTAAGCTCTTTTACTATTTCACGGGCACGTTCGATGTTGTCTTCTGACTCAATCACGAGCGAAATGGCCTCGGCGATCCGGTCCATATCCTCCGTATTCATGCCGCGTGTTGTCACTGCAGGCGTGCCGAGGCGGACGCCGGAAGTGACGAACGGAGATCTCGGCTCTCCGGGAACCGTGTTCTTATTCGCCGTGATGTGTGCCTTATCGAGCCTCAGCTCGAGTTCTTTTCCTGTCAGATCCGTATCCTTAAGGTCGATCAGCATCAGGTGATTGTCGGTGCCTCCGCTGACGATCTTAACTCCCCTCTTCATGAGTCCTGCTGCGAGCGCCTTCGCATTTGCCACGATATTTTTCGCGTATTCCGCGAATTCGGGCTTCAGATCTTCCTGGAACATAACCGCCTTGGCCGCGATGCAGTGCATCAGCGGTCCTCCCTGGGTTCCGGGGAAGATGGCTTTGTTGAGGTTGTGCTCTTTCGCGAACTCCTCGGAGGAAAGGATCAGTCCTCCGCGCGGTCCCCTCAGCGTCTTATGCGTCGTTGTCGTCGTAACGTGTGCGTAGGGAATGGGGCTCGGATGCTCTCCCGTCGCCACAAGACCGGCGATATGGGCCATATCGACCATCAGATAAGCGCCGACGGAATCCGCGATTTCGCGCATTCTCTTGAAATCAATGATGCGGCAGTAAGCGCTGGCACCCGCGATAATCAGCTTCGGTTTGCATTCTTTCGCAATCCGCTCGACTTCGTCGTAATCGATGAATCCGTCTGCGTTGACACCATAAGCTACCGGTTTGAAATACGTACCGGAAATATTTGCGGATGAACCGTGCGTCAGATGGCCGCCCTCATCCAGCTTCATTCCCATATAGGTGTCACCCGGCTGAAGAAGCGAGAAAAATACTGCCATGTTCGCCTGAGCACCGGAATGCGGCTGTACATTCGCGTAAGTACATCCGAACAGCTTTTTTGCGCGTTCCTGCGCCAGCTCCTCAATTTTATCCACGCACTCGCATCCGCCGTAGTAACGCTTTCCCGGGTAACCCTCAGCATACTTGTTTGTAAGAACACTGCCAAGCGCCGACATTACTGCCTTGCTTACCCAGTTTTCGGAGGCGATCAGCTCGATATGCGAATTCTGCCTTTCAATTTCCGCCTGGATAAGGGAGGCGATCTCAGGATCCGTGTTTCTGATGTCTTCCAATGTGTACATGTAGTAATCCTTTCTTTTTTAACTGACTAAGTCAAAGGTAATACAGTTATCTGTGAGAAATGAAGGCTTCAGCCGGTTACTTCTTCATATTGGCGAACTTTGTATACTCGGGAAGCCATACCAGCTTGGTTGTGCCGATCGGGCCGTTTCTCTGCTTCGCAATGATGATTTCAGCTACGTTTTTCTCCTCGGTGTCTTTGTGATAATAATCATCTCTGTAAATGAACATAACGACGTCCGCGTCCTGCTCAATTGCGCCGGATTCACGAAGATCCGACAGCATCGGCCGGTGATCCTCGCGCGTCTCGGCTCCGCGGTTCAGCTGCGACAGCGCGACGACCGGGATATCCAGCTCTCTTGCGAGAGACTTAAGCCCGCGGGAGATCTCGGAGATCTCCTGCTGACGGTTCTCACCTGATTTTCCGCTTCCCGCCATGAGCTGAAGATAATCGATGAATATAATCTTGATATCGGCGTCGATTTTGAATTTTCTGGCCTTCGAGCGCAGTTCCCGGAGCGTAATTCCCGGCGTATTGTCGATGATGATGCCGGAATTCGCGATAATACCGGAAGCCTCAACGACCTTCGCCCATTCATCGTCGCTCATCTTGCCGGTACGGATTTTCTGAGCGTCAACCCTCGATTCGAGGGAAAGCAGTCGGTTCATCAGCGTCTCGCTCGACATCTCGAGCGAAAACATCGCGACCGGCATCTGCTTTCTGACGGCCATATATTCCATGATATTAAGGACAAACGCCGTTTTTCCCATCGACGGCCTGGCGGCCACCAGAATAAAATCCGCTTTCTGGAATCCGGCGGTTTTGTAATCAAGATCAAGAAATCCCGTCTCAAGGCCGGTGACGTGGCTCTTGGTTTTCGAGGCGGCGGACATCGCTTCCAACGTATTATATACGATCTGACTGATCGGTGTAAAGCTGTCGCCGGACCTCTGCTGGATGACCTGAAAGACGCCTTTCTCTGCCTGGTCAAGAATGACCTCCGTCTCCTCCTGATCGCGGTAGCAGGCATTTTCTATGTCTGCCGCAGCGCTGATCAGTCTGCGGAGCGTCGCCTTCTCCCTGACGATGGCCGCGTATTCCCTGACGTTTGCGGAGGTCGGAACGGCTGAAAGGAATCCCGCCATGAACTCAGTGCTGATTACTTCGGGCGGTACGTCCTTTTTTTCCAACGCGGTTTTCAGAGTCACAATATCGATCGGCTTGCCGGCATCGCTCAGTTCCTTCATCGTCTCAAAAACGACGCCGTACTGACGGTTATAGAAATCATCGGCGGACAGAATCTCCTCTGCGGCCATGGCCGCCTCGGGACTCATAAGCATCGAGCCGATTACAGATTTTTCGGCATCCGCGCTGTGCGGCGGAATCCGTTTGATTACATCTTCATCCATCAGGCTTCCTTTACATCGACCTTAAGCGCGGCCGTTACCTTCGGGTGCAGACGGATTTCGACCGTCTGTGTCCCGAGTTCCTTGATCGATCCGTCGAGCAGCATTTTCTTCTTATCGATCTCGATTCCGAGCTGAGACTTTACAGCCTCGGCGATTTCCTTTGCGGAAACCGAACCGAACGCCCGTCCGCCGCTTCCCACCTTGATGGAAACAGTGACGGGTTTAGCCTCAATCTGTGCCTTGAGATCCTCGGCAGCCTTGAGATTTTCAGCTGCGATGCGCGCTTCTCCGCGCTTTTTGGCTTCAAGATCTTTCATATTCCCGGAGGTCGCAGGAACCGCCAGGTTTTTCGGAAACAGCATGTTGCGGGCGTATCCATCGCTCGCATTTACGACGTCCCCTTTTTTTCCAAGCGACTTTACGTCTTCAAGAAGTATGACTTTCATATCAGATATCTCCCTCTTCTTTCATTTCGTCAATTGTATCCTTCAGCAGCTGCTTCGCCTCGCTGATGGTGTAATCCGTCAGCTGGGCGCCGGCGATATTCAGATGTCCTCCGCCGCCGAGCCTTTCCATGATCAGCTGTACATTCTGCTCGTCAATCGCGCGGGCGCTGATATAAATCTGTTCGTTGTAGTCCGTAAGAACAAACGAAGCCTTGATGCCGACCACATCCAGCAGCTCGTTCGCCGCCTGCGCCGCCACGACGTTCGGCGCATGCAGTCCTTCGCTGGGGCATACGGAAATCGCGTAGGTCTCATCAAAGATCTCTGCGTCGGCAACCGCCTGCGCCTTAGCGCGGAGATCCTCCATGTTATCGCGGAACAGCTTCCGCACACGGACAATGTCCGCTCCGGACCTGCGGAGGTACGCCGCCGCTTCAAATGTCCTCACACCTGTCCGCGTCACGAAATTATTCGTATCCACCACGATGCCGGCATACATGGCATCCGCTTCCATACCGCGGAGCTTAGGTTCGTCATCGAAATACTGCAGAACCTCCGCAACCACCTCACAGGCACTCGAAGCATAGGGCTCAATGTAAGAAAGAACCGCATTCTGGACCCTGTCATTTCCCTGTCTGTGATGGTCGAGGACGACGATTGTATTGGTAAGGTGCAGCAGTTCCTCACAGGCTACATAGCTCGTGCTGTTCGTATCGACTACGATCAGCGCCGTATCCGCTCCTGTGATTTCCATCGCGCGCTCCCGGTCAATGAAGAGATCCTGCTCGTACGCCGGATCCTTAAGGAAGCCGTCGATCACCGGCTGCACGTCTTCAGATATATCATCCGCGACAATGTGGGCAGGTTTTCCGGCTGTGGCCGCTGCCCTGCAGATACCGAGCGCAGCGCCCAGGGCGTCTATATCCGTAAGCTTGTGCCCCATAACAACGACCCGCGCCTTGCCGTCGATGATTTCTTTCAGCGCGTGGGCTTTCACCCTCGCCTTGACTCTGGTGGATTTCTCCGCCTGCTCGGTTTTCCCGCCGAAGAACCGCGTCCTGTAACCGTCCTTCACGACAACCTGGTCTCCGCCTCTGCCAAGCGCCAGATCGAGGGCGGAATTCGCCTCTTCCGCATTTGAAAGATAGGACAGCGTGCCAAGCCCGATACCGATTGAGATCGTCAGCGAAAGCTCATTTCCGATATTGACGGTTTTGACGTCGTCGAGCAGCGGGAAACGTGCTTCCTCGCATTCCTCCAGTGATTTCTTCCTCATCTGGAAGAAATAACGGTCATGCGACTGTTTCCGGACGATACCGTCGACCTCACTGAAATACTTGTTGATTTTGCGCTCGACCAGCGCGAGGAGAAGCGACTTCCGGACGTCCTCGACGCCTTCGAGAGCCTCGTCGTAATTGTCGATGCACAAAAAGCCGCAGACCGGCTTATTGTCCTCTCTCTCCGCCTTGAGCTTAAGGAGCTCGGTCTCCTCAAACAGGCTGACCGCCACCAGATATTCGGTATCCTCTATCTCAAAATCATTTTCGTCGCTGATCAGCTCCTCGACATAAACCTTCTGAAGTTCAACGCGGTACGAGTTCTCCCCTCTCACAACAGAGAGAGATTTTCTCTCCTCGGAACCGGGAATCTGATCGTCGTCGATCTCCGGAAAGAGCATCGAAATCTTGCGGTGATAATGGCGGTCCCTCCCGGTCAGCGCCAGGAACTCATCATTCATCCACAAAAAATAGCCGTTCTCATCGAGAAGCGCGTAGGGAATCGGAAATTCCTGAAGCATCTTCTTCTGTACCTGTCCGTACTCCGTCGCGAAAGAGATCAGATCCTTCATGACGCGCGGAGCATGCCGCAGATACATGACGAGCGCGGCCAGAGCATACACCGCAAGGAAGATCAGGGCCGTAAGCCCTGCATTTCTTCCAAACCGGATAAACAATAGGACAACCAGGACCGCCCACAGGAAAATAAGTGCGAGCGGCCATTCCAGATAACTCTTCAGTTGTCCGGTGAGCTTAAGTTTCTTCATTCGCCTGATTTATCCTCGGATAATACCTCTTCTATTCTCTCACGTGTAGGAAGTGCCGACATTCCGCCCTTCACCTGCACACAGCACCATCCGCCAACATTTCCATAGGTAATGGCCTCTTTCAGGATCGCGGAAGTAACATCTGATGTCTTCAGCACGCCCTGAGTAAGCAGGCTCGCGAGGAAGCCGCCCCAGAAAGCGTCGCCGCATCCCGTAGCGTCCACGGCTTTCGCCTTTCTTCCCACTATATCCTGTACCTCGCCGTTAAAATAGCATCTGGCTCCCTTGCTTCCAAGGGTTTCCACGACGGCCGTGATGCCGTATTCCTTCATCACGTTGAACACATTCGAAGGACCGCCGATCATATCAACTTCCTCGTCTGAGATCTTGAGGAAATCGACGTATCCGAGAATGCTCCTGACCGCATCTGCGCAGGCATTCTTGTCGTCGTTCCAGACGACGTTTCTGTAATTGATATCAAATGCGACCAGTTTTCCCGCCTCGTGGGCAGCTTTCAGGAATTCAACGGTCGCTTCCGCTTCCGGTCCGGCCGACATTGAAAATGAGGAGGCGTGCACGAGCTTTGTGTTTTCGATATCCTCGCGGCGGATGTCCTCTTTGGAAAGAAGCATGTCTGCTCCCGGTTTCCTTGCGAAGGTAAAGGAGCGCTCTCCGCCCGGGTAAAGCGTCACAAACGCCATCGTCGTCACGGCTTCATCCGTCAGTTCCGGAGTAAGGAGTCTGACGCCGTATTGATTCATGGTTTCGGTGAGGAAACGGCCGAAATCGTCATTTCCCATCCGGGCATACATTCCTACGTCAAGCCCGTTCCTGGCCATGGCAACCGCACAGTTTGCAGGGCCTCCGCCCGGATTCCGCACGTAACTTGCATCTTCATTTCCGGGGATAAAGTCAATCAGTATTTCTCCGAAGCTGATGGCATCCATAGCGTACACTCCTTTTATTCTTGTGAAATGAACAAACCGTCATTGCCTGTGGCAATGACGGTAAGATTATAGCACGAATTCTTAATCCTGTACATACGGAAGGATCGCCAGGTGGCGGGAACGCTTGATGGCGGTCGTCAGCTCACGCTGATGCTTTGCGCAGTTGCCCGTGATTCTTCTCGGAAGGATTTTTCCTCTTTCGGAGATATATCTTTTCAGCTTGTTAACGTCCTTGTAGCTGATCGTATTGTCCTTGCCGCAGAAAACACAGACTTTCTTTCTTCTGTGGAATCCGCCTTTTCTTCTGAAACCGCCCTCACTGTTTGATCTCTGATAAGCCATGATTTGTTCTCCTTTATCAATCCGGCTTTCCGTCTGCAGCTTAAGTCCGCGTCTTACTCCCTGCGCGGTTCTTAATTGAACGGAAGCTGTTCATCAATACTGTCCGGAATGTTCATGAAGCCGTCCGCGGACGTATCAGGAGCCGTTCTTGCCGGCGGCGCCTGGAAATCACCCTGAGAATAAGCGGGTGCTTCCTGCTGTGCCGGAGCCCTGTATGCGGATGCGTTCTGCTGGCTTGCCGCCTTGCTCTCCGCGAATTCCTGATTCTCGACCACGATCTGGACTCTGTAAACCGTCCGTCCGTCTTTATCTGTATAGTTGTCGTTCTGCAGTCTTCCCTGTACCACCATCTTGGTTCCCTGATGAAGGTATTTCTCAGCGAATTCCGCCTGCCGCCCGAAAGCGACACAGTCAAAGAAATCTGCATCCGGCTGACCGTCGCGCTTGAATCTGCGGTCGACGGCAAGTCTGTATCTCGCGATTGCCGTGGAGCTGTCGCCTGATGTGTACCGGATTTCCGGGTCTCTGACAAGTCTTCCCATTAATATCACAGTATTCATAATGTTTTCCTCTCTCTATGCGGCGGATAATTATGATACTATCCGTATCATGCATACCGCGTTTAATGGGGCACTGCTTTTATTGTATCTCTTTACGCCTCTGTCTCTTCAGCCGGAGCTTCTTCAGCTGCCGCTTCCTCTGCCGGAGCTTCCTCAGCTTCTTCAGCCGGAGCTTCTTCAGCTTCTGCTTCAACTGCTTCTTCAGCCGGAGCCTCTTCCTCTTCCGTCTTTTCCGGAGCAACAGAGAAGGTATCGTTCTCATCCTTGCGGACGACAAGATATCTGAGGACGTTGTCCATGATTCTCATGTTGTGCTCAAGTTCGTTCGGGGTATTGCCTTCAGCTTCAAAATGGATGAAGTAATAGTAAGCTTCCGTGATCTTCTCGATCTCATAAGCCAGCTTGCGTTTGCCCCATTCTTCAGTTTCACCCAGCGTGCCGCCGAAACGGGTGATGTACCCCTTCGCCTTTTCGACTACCGCCGTGCGTGCCTCGTCGTCGAGCTTAGCGCTGACAACCAGTGCAAGTTCATACTTGTTCATACTTTTTTACCTCCTTTTGGCCTTTGGCCTTCCGCTTCGTCTGTCTGTTTACGGAAGACAAGGAACAATAGAAAAACTCTCACGAACCTAAACTATAACATAAAGTTCCCGGCTCATCAAGTATTTGATTTACGAAAATCAGACGTGCAGACGTGAAAACACCTCTCCGATTGACGCGCTGATCACAAGGTTCGCGCTCCTGTCCCGGGAAGTGGACGACTTATTGACAAGAACCAGAGAATCTCCCCGGAAATAGTCAATCAGTCCCGCTGCCGGATAAACCACCAGCGACGTGCCGCCGATGATCAGGCAGTCCGCGCTGCTGATCGCGCTGACTGCGCCTCGTAATACGTCATTGTCGAGGCCCTCCTCATAGAGAACGACGTCGGGCTTGATCGTTCCGCCGCATGTGTCACAGCACGGAATCCCGTCCGATGCTTTGATGTAATCCGCATCGAAAAACTTCCCGCACCGCATGCAGTAATTGCGGTGAATCGATCCGTGCAGTTCATATACATTTCTGCTGCCGGCAATCTGGTGCAGGCCGTCAATATTCTGCGTGACGACAGCCGTAAGCTTCCCTGCCTTCTCAAGATCCGCAAGGAATCGGTGAGCCGCATTCGGCTGCACGTCGAGGATGAGCATTTTATCTTTATAGAAACGGTAAAACTCCCCGGTATTTCTCTGGAAAAATGAGTGGCTGATGATTGTCTCCGGAGGATAAGCATACTTCTGGTTATAGAGACCGTCCTGGCTCCGGAAATCGGGTATGCCGCTTTCCGTCGAAACTCCGGCTCCCCCGAAAAAGACGATCTTGTTGTGTGTGTCAATAATGCTCTGAAGCTCGGCAATTTGTTCCTCGATCGTGCTCATGGTATCCTCCTTTTCTCAGAATTCGTTTACGTCCTGTTATTCAGTCATATGTCTCACCAAAAACGCCGTCTTCGGTATCACCGGTGAAGGCGTCCGCCCACAGTTCATCAATTCCGTCAAAAATAACGGGAAAGTCCGGTTCGGGTATCGGCGTCGGGACCGGAGTGATCTTGACCGGCCTTTCGCTGGAAACACATTTACCTGCTACGACAACTCTCAGCGAGCTGTCCGAGGTACAGGTTGAGAGCACTACGGTTTTATCTCTTTCCGTAAGCTCCACCTTATTCCTGACATCGGAAGCAGCCTGTATCTTCTGCTCCCATTCCAGGAACTCCCGGTCATTTTCCTTGTACAGCAGATAAAAGTCCGAGTTTACGCCCGCCGTCGTAATACAGTAGATATGGTAGCGGTAGTTTCCCTTCGGCGTCAGAATCCAGAAATAAGGATCCGCGTCGTATTTTGCCTGATCGTTCAGCTTCTTCAGGTGATTGAACATGCTGCCGTTCCGCATGTTGTGGCCGTAAACAATCGTGTTGGGATCGCTGAAATCGGGTTCATTGTGATAGTCCTCGAAGATCGATCCCGCAAAAAGATATTCCTTCCGGAACGTGTGGTGAAGATAATAGTCGTTGTCCTCGCCGCGGAGCACCGGGTAACTGATCTCCGGCAGCGCGTCAACATAAATCCATCCCACAATATCGGGATTAATGCCCGCAAGCTCATCCCAGTCAACTTCAAGCGGCGGCTCCGCGTCTTCAAAAACTTCAGCCGGAGCCTCTGGAGCGCCGGACTTCGCAGGCTTCTCCTCAGCGGGCTTTTCAGCTCCGGAAGACGCGCTCTCCGTCTGCCCGGATTCCGTTTCCGCCGTCTCCGGGTTTTCCGGCCCGGAAGCTATGCTCTCCGCTTCTTTTTTTCCGCCGTTTTTGCGTTCGTTGTTTTTGTCCCTGCGTGCGGCGCCGTCAAGTCCGGCTCCGCCCTCCTTATAGGCCGGTCTGCCTGAAGTTTCCGGAGGGACCGGTTCGCCGGAGGTTTCCGTGCGGGCAGGACCCCCGGAGGTTTCCGAATCCGCCGGATCCTTGCTGTAGGGGCGGGTGAAATCGTCCGCAAGAGAACTGTATTCGTGACCCGCCTTCTGATACACGCTGAAGATAGAATACAGCTGATATGCGGAATAGCCGAAAACGATAAGTGCGATTAGCAGTATGATCATTCTTACGGCGCCGAATGACCGTTTTCCGTTGTTTTTATCTTTGTCCATTTTCTCTGGTAAAGCGGATATTCGCATTCCGCTTTGCTGCATGCCTGTTAGCGATTCAGGTATTGACTGATGCTGACTAATTTTACGCTGACAACAAATACCTCAGCCGCCTTGCGGAGTTCGGAAAGCGTCGGGAATGACGGCGCAATCCGGATATTCGTATCCTCAGGATCCTTTCCGTACGGATACGTCGCCCCCGCCGGCGTGAGCTTGACTCCCGCCTCGGCGCATTTTGCCACAACTGCTTTCGCGCAGCCCGGAATCGTATCAAATGACAGGAAATATCCGCCTCTCGGCTCCGTCCAGGTTCCGATCTCAAGGCCGCTGAGTTCTTTCCTGAAAATCTCCTCGACAATCTCAAACTTCGGTCGCATGATCTCCGCATGCCTTGACATATGCGCGTGCATATTTGCCATATTGCCGAAGAACCGCACGTGACGGAGCTGATTAAGCTTGTCATGGCCGATCGTCTGGACCGTCAGCTGTTTCTCGATGTCCTCCAGATTCCGTTTTGAAGCGGCAAGGGCAGCCAGACCGGAACCCGGGAACGTGACCTTCGATGTTGATATGAACTTATAGACCATGTCCGGGTGCCCTGCTTTCCGGCACTCGCTGAGGATCTCAAGAAGGTAGTCCTGTTTCTCCGGCTCGTCATAGAGATGATGGATCGAGTATGCGTTATCCCAGTAAATTCTGAAATCCTCGGCTGCAGGGGTAAGAGCGGCGAATCTCTTCACCGTCTCCTCGGAATAAGTGTATCCCTGCGGATTGGAATATTTCGGCACACACCAGATTCCCTTTACCGCCGGATCCGAATTGACGTAGTGCTCAACCAAATCCATGTCCGGACCATTCTCCGTCATCGGAATATTGATCATCTCGATTCCGAAATGCTCCGTTATCCGGAAATGCCTGTCATAGCCGGGTACGGGACAGAGGAATTTCACGCTGTCAAGCTTACACCAGGGAGTGCTTCCGCACACGCCGTGAGTATAGGAACGGGAAATGGTGTCATACATAATATTAAGAGATGAGTTGCCGTAGATGATCATATCGTCCGGATCAACCTCCGACATGGCTCCCATCAGCCTCTTCGCCTCCGGGATTCCGTTCAGAACGCCGTAATTGCGGCAGTCAGTCCCCGTCTCATCAAGGAAGTAGCTGCCCGAATCCAGGACATCCATCATCTCGTTTGAGAGTTCGAGCTGAGCTTTCGACGGCTTTCCTCTCGACATATCCAGCTTCAGTTTCTTACCTTTCATCTCTTCGAATTTCAGTGTGAGCGCTTCCTGTTCGGCCAGCATCTCTTCGCGTGTCATGTCCTTGTAGGCTTTCATAAACATCTCCTTGCGTTAACCTATGCATTCTCTATAATCGCCTTGATTTTACGGCAACGGCAAGGTCACTGTCAACCTGTCTAACTTGCGCAAAACCGGAAGGACAGATACAATAGGAGCAACGATGAAATGCGGAGGACCTGCCATGTGGATTGCAGACAGCTGGAAAGATTATGAAGTTCTCGATACTTCCGAAGGAGAAAAACTGGAACGCTGGGGCAGTTATCTCCTGATCCGTCCCGATCCCCAGGTCATCTGGCAGACAGAAAAAACCTTAAGCGGATGGAAGAAGCCGAACGCGCATTATCACAGGAGTTCCAAAGGCGGCGGAAGCTGGGAGTTCATCTCTCTTCCCGAGAGCTGGCAGATCTCCTGGCGTGATCTGACATTTAATCTGAAACCCTTCGCCTTCAAGCATACGGGAATCTTCCCCGAACAGGCCGCAAACTGGGACTGGTTCCGGGGACTCATCCGGAATGCAGAAAGGTCCGTCAAAGTTCTTAATCTCTTCGCGTATACCGGCGGAGCAACCTGCGCCGCCCTGAAAGAAGGCGCAGAAGTTACCCACGTCGACGCTTCGAAGGGAATGGTCACCTGGGCTCATGAAAATGCCGCTTCTTCGGGACTTGCAGAAGCTCCGGTAAGGTGGCTCGTTGACGACTGCATGAAATTCGTTCAGCGTGAAATCCGGCGCGGGAACCGATATGACGCCATAATCATGGACCCGCCGTCCTACGGCCGCGGTCCCAAGGGCGAAATCTGGAAGATCGAAGAAACGGTATATCCCCTGATCACGCTTTCGGCGCAGCTTCTGTCCGATAAACCGCTCTTTTTCCTGATCAATTCCTATACGACCGGTCTTCAGAGCGGCGTGCTCACTTACATGCTCTCATCCGCACTGAAGGATCATCATCCCGTTTCCGTCGAATCCGGCGAAATCGGACTTCCCGTATCATCAAACGGACTGGTTCTTCCCTGTGGCTGCTCCGGCCGGGCCAGCTGGCTGTGAGCCTCTGAATCTAATATGAAATCATAAAAATGGCGGATCTCCTCATCGGGGATTCGCCATTTTATCATAATTCTTCGTTTATTCAATATAATCGCTGTGAATATATCCGACGATGTCGTCGAGCTGAACCTTGTAGAAGTCTCCCTCTTTTCCGAGAACGATAACTTCGGTTCCCTCATCAAGCTCGTCGATGACATTGTCATCGCCGTTATCAGCATCCGGCTCTGTACGGAATTTGACATCCGTCGTAGTCACGCCGGTATTGCCCTCTCCCGCGGGCTCGAAGCTCTCTTCCTCGGGAGCTGCTTCAATTTCGCTTTCAACCTGCGGCGCGGGCGTCGGGGTTGTCTGTGCAAGAGTTGAAGAAGTGCTTGCCGCCGAAGCTGCAGGAGTAATCGCTGCGGACGAAGTTCCGGAAGTCGTCCCTGCTGCGGGCGCGGCAACCGCTCCTGAAGTTGTTCCGGAGACTACGCTCGGTGTGATCGCAGGCACCGTGGAATCCGCGGCAGATGCCTGGGAGAGCGTGGTTCCGACAACGACAGAAGTCGTCGTATCACTGTCTGTCAGGGAGGAGATTGTGTTGGAACCTCTGCCGCAGGCAGTAAGAGAAATAATAGCAAGTCCAGCTGACATCGCCAGGACTGTTTTGTTTAATTTGATTTTCATAACCAGAGCTCCTTTCGAAAATCGAAGGTAGAAGTTTGCACCAGTAAGGGTCATTGTACCATCTTAATTCCAAAGAGTCAACCAAAGAGCTGACTCTGCAGTTTCCGGCATCCGCCGGTACCGCAGGGTAAGAACAGCAGCATCAGACGCCGGTCAAAAACAAATCCGCATGAAGGATACGCTATGATCAGATCATAAGAAACAAGACCGGACCGGTCTTACGTCGCAGGCTTTAAAATTCAGGAAGGAGAAAATCATGAAAGTATTATTCGGAAAAAACGGTATAATCCGCAGACTTACAGCACTTATACTCACCTGTATGCTTCTTGTTCCCGCGATGCCCGTAAGCACATACGCGGCGGGGGGAGGCGTATACGCGAAGCTGGTTTCGCTTAAGAACAAATATCCGGAGGGTTATTTCTGGAATCATCTGGTCACGACTACCACAAATGACGGAGACAGCCTGCTTCGCCGGAGAGACGAGTCATTTGCAAACTCCGTTACCAGCAGACCCTGTGCGACGCATCACGGGGCGGCAAAACCGGGACAGTATGACTGCAATTATTTTGACGGAGGACTTCAGTGTATGGGTTTTGCGAAAAAGGTCTTTTACGATGTGTTCGGAGTGAGGGAGTCTTCCCTGCCGAAGCGATACGATACAGGGAACCTCATGGTCGGCGACTACGTCCGGATTAACGGAAATACGCACTCGGGCGTTGTCCTTTCCATAAGCGGCAACAACTTCCGCCTGTGCGAGTGTAATTTTGACAAGGACGGAGCTCACCACAACTGCCTGATCCGCTGGGGTTATGTAAACTACAACAAGAGCTGCATTTCCTATTTTAAGCGCGCTTCGAACTACAGCGCCGTCGACACCGTCAATCTTACCATGAGCTGGAATAATCCCCGCGGCAGCATCGGCGAGCGCAACGCGACCATCTACGTCACTGCCCAGGCCAACGCCAGCGGCCGCTTTACCGCTGCCAGCGGAACTCTCTATGACGCTTCCGGAAGATACCTGGCGTCAAAGTCGGAAAATGCGGGCGTAAACGGTTCGAAGATGGACATCTGGTACAACATTGCGACGGAGCTTAAGAAGAATCTTCAGCCGGGAACTTACTATTATCTGAGATTCACCTGCACCTTCTCCGGCAAAACCTTCACAAGTCCCTACTACCGGTTCAAGACCGCCGGCCAAAAGGCAGTCGCCGTCCAGAGGGTGACGCTGTCCAGAACATCCGCCGTGCTGTTCCGGGGAAGATCCCTGAAGCTTAAGGCCGGCGTTTATCCGGCAAATGCGACGTACAAGTCGGTCACATGGACAAGCAGCAATAAGAAAATAGCGACGGTATCCGCCTCGGGAACCGTCAAAGCAAAAGGCAGAGGCTCCTGCCTCATTACAGCAAGGACTTCCAACGGGGAAAAAGCCACCTGCCGGATCTACGTCTGGTAAGCGCTGATGACAAAAGAGCCGCTCCGGTGTTATGATGAACTTATATAAATAAGGTGTCATTTTACACGGTCCGGAGCGCTCCCGATGATACAGCGGAAAGAATACCATCTGAAGAAAGAAACCATCCTCGATGACAGATATGTCATCGGGGATGTTCTTGGTGAAGGCGGCTTCGGCATCACCTACGAAGCCGTCAATTCCAACAACGGGCACCGGGTCGCCATTAAAGAATATTTCTGCCGGGATTATATGTACCGCGATTCCTCGCGGTCGAATACCGTGGTTCTCACCGGATCGGCGGAAGCGGGCCGCTTCGAATCCGATAAGGCCCGGTTCCTGAAGGAAGCAAGGACTCTCCGGGACTTCTCCGGACTTCCCGGAATCGTAAAGGCGGTCGATCAGTTCGAAGAAAACGGCACCGCCTGTCTGGTCATGGATCTTCTGGAAGGGGAGACGCTGAAAAAAACCATTTCCGACCACGGGCCACTCGAAGCAGAAACCGCATTCCGGATGATGCTTCCGGTCATAAAAACGCTGGCGGAGATTCACAAGGCAGGCGTGATCCACAGGGATATCAGCCCGGACAATATCATGGTCGGAAGCGACGGGAAGCTGACGCTGATGGATTTCGGGGCAGCGAAAGAGTTCTCCTCTTCGGAAACCACGCACTCGATGATCTACAAGGACGGTTACGCCGCAAGAGAGCAACTCGACGAAAGGGGACAACTCGGTCCCTGGACCGATATCTATTCGCTGTGCGCCACACTGTTTTTCTCCATCACCGGACAGGCTCCGCTGGATTCGCTCCAGCGCGTTCTTCATGACGAGCAGGAAAAACCCTCCGCACTCGGAATCCGGATTCCGCCTGAAGCCGAAGATATCCTGATGAAGGGTCTGAGACTCCGCGAAAACGAGCGGTGGCAGTCCATGGACGAGCTTTGTTCCGCCATCACTGCAGTTTATCCGGATAAGGATCCGGATGCAGAGGCGAGACGGAGGAAATGGCGCCGGTTTATTACAGCCGCAGCAGTCCTGGCCGCAGCTGTCATTTTATTTTTCACGCTCCGCTACTACCGCGATCATGAAGTTGAGTTCCGCTTCAGGAATATTGAGACGGAAACCACGATTCTCAAAAAGCCGGACGGAATGACGGATCCGGATTTTGTCAAATGCTCCGACATCATCCGCGGAAGAGTCGAGGCATTTTCCGGAAAAAACAATTATCTCTGGAATTCCGGGGACGGCAGAATCGAATTCACGGTCCCGCTTGAGCTTTACGGGGAAATGGATCCGAACAGGCTGACCCAGGAATACATCTGCCGCCCCATGGCCGCCGCTTTCGCCACCGAGGACGGAGGCATTTTCGCAGACGCGGACGAGGGAGAGATTGAAAACGCGGTCATTATTGAGGGCGAACTGCCCGGTCTCGAACGGGCCCGCTTCAATCTGCCGTCTGAAGGAACGTACCCGTATCTGGAGCTGACTCTTTCTGAAAGAATTGCCGGTGATGCCGGCGGTCTTCTGGATGAGGAAATGGCCCTTTGCTATATGACCATGGACTACGTCACTCATCCCAACTATCACTATTACTGGCGCTGCCTGACGAAAGGCGACGGCAGGACCCTTTTCATCGTCGACACAGAGCTGCAAAATCCCCATATCCGGGACCTGTTTCTTTACGATCTTCTGCATGCCAGAACGACGGATACACTGGAAGCCGAAACCTCATGGCCGGTCAGATGGGAGAATCCCGAGACAAGCCTTCTGGCAGGAAAATACCAGTGCCAGGAATCGGATTTTGAAGGCAAGACCGTGCTGTTCGCCTACGATTCCTCTACAGATAAGCGGGGGCAGGTTTACAGTCTGATATCGGTCATGAAGGACCGTCTGGATTCACTGGAGGCGCCGTATGCGTTCGGCGTCTCAAAAATGGATTCCGGCCGTTATATCGTAAAGATCAGCAGTGATTCCATCAATGAGCTGGAGGCCCGTATTCTGGGAAGCAGCTCCTCGGTATCTGTCTGCAGCACATGGGACAGTCTTTCGTCCATATACTCCACTGAGATCAGTCCGGACGAATCCAACGGGTGGCAGACGCTTTCGGTTCTGGAGACAGTGTCCCTGGACGGTGAAGAATACATAAGGTACAACATGCGCGATTATGAGAAGGATTCCATAAATGAATCCCTTCGCACGCTGGCAGGCGAAGAAGACCCCTGGATCTATCTGTGCGCCGACAGCTACTACCGGCGCATCGTGGGAAAGGCGGAAACAGCCGATGCCCTTCAGACAGCGGAGGACGGATACATCCTCTTCCGGCTTCCCGATGCGGTCAGTGACCGCTATGGTGAAATAACCGCTTTCCTCCTTGCCTGTGCACGCGAAAATCCGTACAGTTCCGCTTCTTTGGCCGATTGGCAGTATCTGGACGAAGACGGCAGGATATCCGGAAGCAGTCTGTCCCTTCGATTTACCGGATTTGAAGATGCGGAAGCGGCCGCGGACAAGCTCTCTGCAGAATTCTCCGATGAAAATACCGAAATATCCCTCAATTACAGCGGCGGAGATCTCGACATCAGCATCAGCGGCCTCGACAGCGCGGATTTTCCGGTAAACGGACTTTCAGCTCTGAAAGATATCCTTATGGATTCCGTCATTGACAGCGGCGTATTCCGTCAGATTGACTGCACCCTCACCCGCAGCGGTGACAACTCGTCGAAAATGCTGAGCTTCTCAAAAAACGCCGGACTGAAGCTTATGGGATTCTCCTTCTTTAAGACCGGTCTCAGCGACGAGGAGTGGGACGCTGCCGTTGATTATCTGACAAACGATCCCTTCTACAGCAAAAGATCCCCGGAAGGCTTTGCCTGACGGGGAATCTTTTTAAGCGGATTTTCACGGTCCGCTTCAGTCGTTTACATAATATTCCGGCACTTTATCTCCCATTACCGTTCTTACAGACGCATAGTTGTAGTTCTCGGCTCCTGCCTGCGCGATCACCGGGCCTTCATCCTCGGAAAAGAGATACCGGTCTTTCTCCGGCCGGACCACCATGATATGCCCGGATTTTCCGCTTTCCGGATTCTTCCACACCGCGACAGCCGGGCAGCCGTTGTTTGCCGTCTGCTGCGCATCGAACGCGGAAACCGGTCTCCATCCGTATTCCTCTCCGTGCGCCGACAGCCAGTCATATGTCGCATTTGCGGTCATTTCAGCCGCCCCTTCCGTCCCGGAATCTGCGGGGACGCCGTCCTTCACCCAGTGGGGAAGATCCACCGACATGGCAGACATCACGTCCCAGCTGAAAATGTTGCAGTAAGTGGACGTTTCGGTTCTTCTGTACCGCGCGCGCCGAGTCACGTCAAACTGGTTGATCACTCTGTCATACGCGGAAGCCGATCTTCCGCTTCTCACGCTGGTATACTTCGGGGTGCACTCTTTCCACGGAGAATCGGGATAAATATACCGTTTCTTCTCATTTATCATTATTGCTGCTACTCCCAAAAGCAAAATTACGGGTAAAATATACAGCATTTTTTTCATCTGTCATTAAGCTCCCTGTTTTCAGCGGATCCGCATCAGCTTCCGCCATTCACTGTCCGAGGATTCCGACGAGCGGTACATTCTGTACAAGTAAAAATTCTCTTCGTCAAGAGCGCTCTTTGTGACTTCCTCCATCAGAACTTCTGCGGGTTTATCAGCGTTAAGGAACCGCACGACAAAGCAGTCAAAGCTGTCACTGTCACGGAGACCGGCAAAGCCGCACTCGATCAGGATTTCAGACAGCCTCTGCTCCGTAATCCGAAGTTCCGCCGGCAGATCCTTCTCGCTTCCGAAAAACAGAAGGAAGGCGGTAAGCGTCGTGCGGTCGAGATCCAGAGCACCTTTTAAAAACTTCCGGACCGCATTTTCACCGGAACGGTTTTTCTGATAACCTCTGTTTTCGCCATCCAGCGAATAAACCCTGTCCAGCTCCTCGTCGATATCGTCAAGATACTTCTGATGCGCCGTGATAATCTCCTCGTCGGACATCCTGCGGTAAGCCGGACTGTAGTGACGAAGCGAAGCGGCGAGCTTCTTCTTCTGTGAATCGGGAAGCTTCGTCAGGTTGCCGTAGTATTCCAGCTGGATTTCCATCCAGTCGAGGGAGATGTACTCGAAATAGAAGTAATTGAGCTCGTCGAAGATGCCTCCGCAGGAAATGGCGCTCTCCCGCAGCACCTGTCCGGCTTCCTCCGGATCCATTTTCTTTCTGCGCAGTTTGGAAACACTCCGAAGAATCGCAAGCTCCTCAAGAGCCTCTTCCTCTCCGGATTCCGTCTCGATCGCCCTGAGATACCTGCGGATTCTGGCATCCAGGAAATAATAGAGGTACTTGCAGAAATAGTAACGGGTCTTTTCTCTTACGCTCGTCATCGACCGGAGATTAGCAAGCAGGAACCTCCTGAAATCTTCTTCCGTACTGAGCTTTTTGAGCTGTGCCTCAATATGATGGGTAAGATGTCTCGTCGCCATCTCGCTGTCCGCATCGGAATTTTCGCTGAGATACCGGTGAAGATCATTCATCGTGACGCTTCCGCCGGAGAAATAGAGGTCGGAGTTCTCCGACTCCGCGCGCACCTCCTCCGATATCCGCTCCAGCCGTTTCCATTCCTTATAGATGAGGCGGTGATGGAATGCGTAGATCAGGCCGGCTTCCCAGAAGCTCCTGGAATAGAGCTCCGCGCAACCGGCTTCCCTGAGCGCCTTGTCTGTCTCCTCGAGGGAGAGATGTCTGACGAAGGCCAGCGCGATCAGGCGGTACCTGAGCGGGATTTTCTCCACCGCGTTCATGTCGAAGGACATGCACTCATCGAGGAGGGATGGCCCGAAATCCATGTTCATCATTTCCGAAATCATCTTATCGAATACGGGAAGATCTGTCATGCATAGTCCCTCTTATAGGAAAAACCCGCACGGTGCAAGCACCCTGCGGGTTTAATAATCGGTTTCCTGTTATCTATTATTCGATAACGCTGGCAACTCTTCCTGATCCGACTGTACGTCCGCCTTCACGGATAGCGAAGGTAAGACCCTGCTCCATAGCGATCGGGTGGATCAGTTCGATTGTCATCTCGACGTTGTC
>CADBRO010000054.1 GCA_902797075.1 uncultured Lachnospiraceae bacterium | reverse complement strand
ATAAAGCCGGTATGTCCCCTCCGGTTGAGAAACAGCATCACCTGGTTTCCCCTGCTCAGGGTCTGGTCGATGCGCTCCCGGAGCAGGCGGCTGATCATCGACCGGTTTCCTTCTTTCAGCTCTTCACGCAGATCAACGATCTCCGTGTCAGGAAGAACGCTGTCCCCGTATCTTGAGGAAAGGCCGACTCCGAAATACTCTCCCTGCTTCACCCGGTAGGATGAGGTGAGAGAAGGCGTCGCGGAACCGAGCAGCACATGCGCGCCTTCGATCCGCGCTCTCTCGACGGCGGTCTCCCTTGCGTGATAGCGCGGCGTGATCTCCGACCGGTAGGTCTCCTCATGCTCTTCGTCAATAATGATAAGTCCGAGATTCGGAAACGGTGTAAAAAGCGCCGATCTGGGGCCGACCATCACAGAGATCTTCCCCTCCTTCGCCGCTTTCATCTGATCATACCGCTCTCCTCCTGAGAGCCTCGAATGAAGAAACGACACCCTGTTCCCGAATCTTCGGACGAAACGGAGGACAGTCTGCTGCGTAAGCGCGATTTCGGGAATCAGGACGATCGCCTGCCTTCCCTCTTCGAGCACCCTGGCGGCGAGCTCGATATAAACGACCGTTTTCCCGCTGCCGGTAACACCGTTGAGAAGAACGGGCCGGTTCTGCCCTTTCCATTCGTTCCACACGGCACAGGCCGCGTCCATCTGCTCCTTCGTAAGATCATCTGCGGGAAATACGGCAGCCTCCTTAAGCATGCCTCTTACGAGCTGCTTCGAAGAAACGGAGACGATTTCCGCCGCGGCGAGCTCCCTGATCACGGAAGACGGCACTTCAGCCGTCTCCTGAAGCTCTTTTGCGGATAAGGGACCGGATCGCAGGAGCGTTTCCACGGCGCGCGCCCTTGCTTTCCAGTTCTTCTTACGGCAGATATCAAGATACCGCTCCGCCTGATCGCCGTCAGAAATGCTGACCGTCTTCGCCAGCTGCGGCTCATAGGATTTCTTCATCGGGACCACGGTTTTCAGGGCCTGAATCGTCGTGGACCCGTAATTTCTGCTCATCCAGACGGCGAGAAGCACCAGCCTTGACTCGGCGGTCTCTTCTCCTGTGAGGACATCCGCAATATCCTTTATTTTTGACTCATCAAGTCCCGGATCATCCGATATGCCGACGGCGTATCCGTCGATCACCCTTCCGCCGTTTCCGAAGGGTATCCGGACGCGGCTTCCCGGGACGACGCGCTCCGAAAGAGCGTCCGGTATGCGGTATGTAAACGGATGGTCCAGCTTTTCGCTCGAAATATCGACGATAACTTCAGCGTACCGCTTCTTCATCAAGAATTTCCCTGATCAGAGTCCGTTCATCCATAGGATGCTTGACTCCCTTTATCTCCTGATAATCCTCGTGGCCTTTTCCAGCCAGTACAATCACATCCCCGGGTTTTCCGTTCCGGATCGCGTAAGCGATTGCCTCTTTTCTGTCAATGATGGATATATACTCGCCGTCTGTCTTTTTTATTCCCGTGATAATGTCGTCGATAATCGCCTGGGGCTCCTCAAATCTGGGATTGTCCGAGGTGATGATCGTAAAATCGGCAAGCCTCCCGGAGACTTCCCCCATCTCGAAGCGGCGTGATTTCGCCCTGTTTCCGCCGCATCCGAAGACGCACACGATCCGCTCGGGGTTGTAGTCCCTTAAGGTCTTAAGAAGGCTCTCAAGAGCCATCGCGTTGTGGGCGTAATCGATCATAAGCGTAAAGTCGTCGGAAACCCTGACCGGTTCGATCCGGCCCTTCACACGCGCTTTTTTAAGAGCAGAAAGAATATCGCCGTCGGATATGTTGAAATGATCGCAGACCGCGATTGCAGTGAGGGCGTTCATCACCGAAAACAGTCCCGGCACGTCGAGTTCCACGTACAGCGACTTTTTCCCTTCGAGTCTGAATTTCATTCCGAGGTATCCCGGGGCCTTAACATGCTCTATATGAGACGCTCTGTAATCCGTTCCTTCTTTATTGATGGAAAATGTCTCGACATCGCAGGTGTGCCCTTTAAGAACATCTTCCGCCCGGGGATCGTCGGCGTTCACGATTCCGAGAGCGCACTGACGGAAAAGAAGTCCCTTGCAGGCCAGATATTCTTCAAATGAAGAGTGCTCGTTCGGTCCGATATGGTCCGGGGAAATGTTGGTAAAAACGCCGATCTCGAATTTCACAAAATCCGTCCGGTGCATCATAAGCGCCTGGGAGGAAACCTCCATCACCGCGCAGTTCATGCCGGCGTCGGCCATCTCTCTCAGATACTGCTGGATCACATAGGATTCCGGAGTTGTATTGGAGGAATGAATATGCCTCTCTCCGATGATCGATTCGATGGTGCCGATCAGTCCCACCCGGTAGCCCGCGTGTTCGAGGATCGACCGGATCATATAAGTTGATGTTGTCTTTCCTTTTGTTCCGGTAATTCCGATCACGGGAATCTGTTCCGATGGATAACCGAAATACGCGGCAGAGACCGCCGCGAGTCCGATCCTCGTATCATCCGTCTCGATGACGGCGATATCTTCCGGTATCTCAGGCAGCTCATGGCCCTTTCTCACCATCACGGCAGAGACTCCTTTTGCCGCCACATCCGGGATATAGGAATGTCCGTCCGAGTTCGCTCCCTCGATGCAGACAAAAAGAGAGCCCTTCTCCGCTTTCCGCGAATCGAAAACGACGGAAACGATATCTTTCTCTCCCGCGCCTTCTGATCCCGCGCGGAAGCTGTATTCAAGCCTTTCAAGCAGTTTTGATAATTTCATTGCATTCTCCCAGTTTTTGCTGTTCCGTGATTTTACGCAAATCCTCAGACGGTCTTTATTATACTGTTTTGCGGATTGTTTATCTACCCCTCTTTCTCACACAATATAGCGGTGGATTTTATACTTTTTTTAGAATTTTAATGATTTCTTTCCCCCTTAAACATATTCCTTCCACATTTCTTCATTAAAATAATCGCAGATAGTGAAACAGCGAATACTATCTCCCCCTCATGAAATGAAAAAAAGAGGCTGCCGCACCGGTTTTTCCGGTGCGGCAGTCTTCTGTTATTCACCCGTTATTTCAGTTCCCGCTTTCCCAAGATAGGCGGCGCGGGCTCTCGGTATCGAAGTGATGATCGCCCTTCTTGAGGATCCAAGTTCGACAAAGTTGACCGCCGCCTCGAACTTCGGAAGCATGGATCCCTTTTCAAACTGGTTCTCCTGCATGTACGCCCTTGCCGTCCGGACGCCTATTTTTCCAATCAGCTTCTCGTTGAATGACTTGAAATCGAGGGCCACCTGGTCCACTGAGGTCAGAATCATCAGCACGTCCGCGTTAAGGTCGACAGCCAGAAGTCCCGCGATGAGATCCTTCTCGATCACGGCGGAAGCTCCGCGGAGGTCGACGCCCTGCTCTATCACCGGAATTCCGCCTCCTCCGCAGCAGATGACGATCTGATTGTCCGAAAGAAGCGCCTTTATCGCCTCGATTTCAATGATTTCCTTCGGCTTCGGAGAAGCAACGATTCTTCTCCAGCCGCCCTCCACCGAAATGACAAAGTTCCCCTTCCGCTCCTCGCTGTCCGCCTCCTCGCGCGTAAGAACTCTGCCGATCACTTTGGTCGGCTCGTAGAAGGCTTCGTCATACGGATCCACGAGCACCTGCGTCAGAATTGTGGATACCGTTTTATGGATTCCCCGCGTGATCAGCTCGGCCCGGATGGAGTTCTGAAGATCATATCCGATATATCCCTGGCTCATCGCCGAACAGACCGACATCGGACATGCGGTGAATTTCTCGTGATTCTGGGCGAATTCGCTCATCGCCATGTGAATCATTCCCACCTGGGACGAATTGCTGTGCGAAATCACTACGTTCGCGCCGGTCTCGACGATATCGGCTATCGCCTTCGCCGCTTCTTTCGTGGCTCTCTTCTGTTCAGGAAGCGTATTCCCGAGCGCCCGGTGCCCAAGTGCGATCACAACCGTTTTTCCTGTGTCCATACATTCCTCCTGGCTTTTGCTTCACGCCGCGCGAAGCAGTGAGAATACGACAAGAACTATCACACCGAGAACGATCCTGTACTTTCCGAAAGCCTTAAAATCATGCTTTCTGATGTACCCGATCAGGAAGCGGATCGCCGCAACAGATACGACAAAAGCCACCGCCATGCCGAGAACCAGATATCCAATCTCTTTTCCGGTAAATTCGCCGCTGTATTTAACCAGCTTCAAAAGGCTGGCGCCGAACATCGTGGGAATCGCGAGAAAGAACGTGTATTCCGACGCGCATTTTCTGGACATTCCAAGCAGGATGCCGCCGAGGATCGTGGCGCCGGACCTGGATGTTCCCGGAATAATCGCAAGCGCCTGAAAAACGCCGATCATCAGCGCAAGGGGTATACTGATCTGGCTGATCTTCTTTACCGCCGCTTTTCTGCCTTCGTTCCGTTTCTCAACAAGAATAAAGAGGACGCCGTAAACAATCAGCATGACCGCAACCGTGACGTAATTATAAAGATGAGACTCGATCCAGTCGTCGATCGTAAATCCCGCGATCACGGCTGGAAGACAGGACACCGCGATCTTCAGCCACATGATGAATTTGGACCGGTCCAAAATACCGAGTACTACTGCGCTTCCGTCTGCGTCCTTCCCCGGCATGCGGAAAGGCCAGAGCCTCCTGAAATAAAGAACAACGACCGCAAGAATCGCTCCGAGCTGGATTACCACAAGGAACATGGACCAGAACGGGTCCGACTCGCTGATATGAAACAGCTCGTACAAAAGAAGCATATGGCCTGTCGAACTGATCGGAAGCCACTCGGTGATCCCCTCTACAATTCCAAGTATTATGACTTCAAGAATCCCAATCATCTCAATTCTCCGTTATATTTTTCCTTATTTCGTCAAGATTATTATAGAAAACGAACCGGTCCAGACTCGCAGACCGCCCGTAAGTCTCGAAAGCGTTCATTCTCGGAATCTTAAGCTTCTCCATTTCTCCGCTTGTCCGGTTGTAAAGACAAAGTGTCTCACCCCGCCTGAGATTGAAGTTGCAGATATATTCTCCGACCGCGTAATAGTTCTTATCTCCGTTGAGGATTACCGATTCTCCTGCCGCCAGCGTTTTCTCCGGCAGAGAGTATTTTTCCGGTTCCGTCACGGAATCGGAAATGCAGTAATCCGAAAGAGATACCTCTTCCGTTCCGGCGTTTAAAAGGCGAATCCAGTCGGAGCTGCTTTTTGCCGATACTTCGGCAATCAGAAGGAGCGGTCCCGTCACTCTTTCGGCCACGGCTTCCACCGCTACGATTCCCTCTTCGGCTTCATTTCCGTTGATCTTGAGAACCTTGTCCTTCACCTTTTCGCCGTTCACAAGCCAGTACTTAAAACGATACCCCGGGGATACGGAAGTTCTGTAGGAGATCCGCACATCCTTCAGATAGTCACAGGAATAGCCGTCATTACCGGTAAGGCTCATATTGTTCCAGGACACGGTCACGCCTTCGTCCGCGCTGAGTCTCAGAGAATAGGTTTCTTCCAGACCGAAATAGCTGCTGAAATTCCGGGCCATCTCTTCCGCTCTTTTGTCAGCCGTTTCCTCGGCGGATTTTATGAAAAGGAGTGCAGCCTCATCGAATTCGCTGCCCCAATTCTTAAGAATCTCTGCCCGCTTTCTGATGTAGATCTTCTCCATCAGCGCCTTCACACTGCTGCTCTCAAAGGAGGTATTTAGGAGATCCGTCACGATCGTCACGAACCGGTCCCTGTACCTCTTGACTTTCATCACATTTGAAAACAGGGACTGGGAGGCAAAGTACTCATTTTCCATCAGGTTGACAAACTCATCGATCCCGCGTTCATCCTCCTTGACGAAATCCCTTGAGTAGATAAAGTCAAGGTCATACATAAGAAATCTGACTTTTCCGTCAGTAAAACGGTTGCCGTCCAGACCTGCGCTGTAATAGCGCCATGCCTCGAAGTTGTTTCCCGGCCAGTCTGTATTATTCAGCAGGACCTGGATTGCGCAGTAAAGCAGATAGTCGTCCATATCGACGTGCTTCTCCAGCGCTTCCCGGTTTTCCTTGACTGAAAGGTCCGCCTTCAGATAATGGGTGATGCCGAACGCGTCGAATACATTCTTTTCCGTCTTTTTATATTTAAGTATGAAACGGCTGTCCGGCACACTGTACCGCCTCGCCAGGTATGAGTCGGAAATGGAGGGCTGAAGATCGACGATGCTGTAGAACGAACCGTTCAGGTAGAGAATCGCGGGTTCTGAGAACTGATATCCCGCATATCCGCTCTGCTTTGCCAGTTCCTCCCCAAGCTCCGCCGAAAAGGACCTGTTGTTGATATCCGTGGTGCGAAGCTTCAGGCTTTTAAATTCGTTCACATAGGAGTACGCATCCGACTCCGTGTCCTGAAAGAGATTCAGTCTGAATCGCTCATGTTTTGAATCATACGGGGCTCCTGCGGTAATCTTGAAGGATTTTATCTTCCGCACACGGCTCGACCCGCCCGAGATCATAAGTCCCGCGTCCTGGTCAAAAAGAAGCTTTCCCTCCGGCGAAAACATCGTGACATGGGAACTCCGGATCCAGTCCGGTCCCCGTTGAAACGCATTTCCCACACTGTAGGCCGACCGGCCCATGGCTCTTGCCATATCTTTTGTAATGCCGTCGACAAGAATCCCGCTTTCATAGCTGTAGAGACCGCGGTAGCCGCTTGTGATGCTGATAACAGGAAGCGAAAACTCCCCTGCCGCATTTTTTCCGAGGACATACGTCCAGCTGTAAATGCCGCTCACCTCGTCCTGATAGAAAATCTTCGCCTTCAAAGGAACGACGGAAGCGCCCTCCTTTGGCATTTCAATCCGGATCGGCTCCGTATATACGCTGCTTTTTCCCGACGGATCGTCGCCGTTCAGTGTGTAGCGGATTCTCGCGCCGACAGGCACCTCAATATGCGTATCAAGTTTAACGGACAGCTCCGTATCGTAAAAACCGCTTTCATATGAAGCGGTCACTGCCCTTCCGTTCGTGTGCGGGAGCGCATTTTCAAGCGTCGCGCTTTCCTTTTTGCTTTCGCGAAAAAGCAGAAACGCAAGGCACACAAAAAGCAGAAGCAGGAACAGCTTCTGCCAGATGCTTTTCGTTCTTTCAGACATTTTCTCAGCCAAGAGAATCACCCGACTTGGAAACCCAGTTCACGGAGTCAACACCGGTCAGCTTCATCACTTCTTCCTGAATCCGCTTGACCGCCGACGGGCGGATACTTGCTTCGAGAATCAGTTCCTGATGATCCGGCGCGATGTTGGAAGAACAGATGCGGACACGCCTTCCGATCCGCTTTACCGCATGCTCCACCATATAGATATCCATGGTTTCGGTGCTTCCTCCTCGCACGACGATCAGGCAGCCGCCGCTGCTCCTTGAAAACAGGCTGAAGAGCAGAACTACAATCGCGATCGCCAGCGTCGTTGAAAATGCGAGCGTATTATTTCCGGAACCCACGCAGAGACCCTCGGCAATCGCCCAGAATATAAAGACGGTGTCGCCGCTGTCCTTGACCGCGGTACGGAAACGGACGATCGACAGCGCGCCGACCATTCCGAGAGAAATCACGATATTGCTGCTGATCATCAGCATGATCACGACGGCAATCAGAAGAATAATGATCAGCGACGCGTTAAAACGGCTGTTGTATACGGACGTCCTCGACGTGAGGAGATAGGTGATATAGATAATCAGGCCGACCAGAAGTCCCGAAAGCATGGTGTAAAGAATCGTCTTTACGCCGAGATTTGCGCTGTTTGTGGCAAAATATTCAAAGATCTGCTCTTTTGTCATGTGAAAAGCTCCTTCGCGGATTTATAAGTAATAAACAGGTCTGCCATAACAGTATTTACTGACAGAAAGTCTTGTGAGTTTGTGCGGTGCCAGCGCATCGCGGATGAATTTCATCAGGTACCGGTCAAACTTCACTTCCAGAACCGTCCTGCCCTGAAGCGCGGGACTGAAAAGGGGCTTGTCCCTGAACAGTTCGAAATCCGCCTCGCTGCACATGATCCGGTCGTCGAACGTAACTCTGGTATTCCATTCGGGATAGATAAATGCCTGCCGCCGGTATTCGATCATCGTAACCGGGCGCATGCATCCGAGCGTAAGCTCGGTGTAGAACCTCACGGCGTCCTCCGACACATCCGAATAGTTCAGAAGATGCGAGAACTCCCCGCGGATCAGCATTTCAGCGTCGGCGCGGGATATCCGCAGTGTTTTTTTACATCCCAGGTCGCCTTTTTTGATTTTCATCTCGAGGCTGCACATATCATCCCGCCACGAGTACACCCTCAGCCGGATCTTCTGCCTGTCATCCGTACCGGCCAGCTTTGACTCAAAATCCCTGTTATCCGGAGTATCAAAATAGAGGCTGCGCACCGTGTATCCGTCTTCGCCGGAATGCGGATCCCTCATAAGGAGTTTCCCGATTCTTTCCCGGATTCCGACGGCCCTCGCATCCTCAAGAAGATATTTATATTCGCTCCGGACCACCTCTGTTTCGCTCATAAATCCGATTATATTTTTTTCATAAGATGGTGTCAACTATTAACCTTTTCGTTACATTTTCTTAATATCCAAGAAATCTGTTGACGAATGATACAAAAAATAGTAGACTATCAAATGTTGACGGGACACGTCAGCGGTTCGCAGGAGTGGCGGAATCGGCAGACGCGCAGGCTTCAGGTGCCTGTTGTCGCAAGGCAGTGAGGGTTCAAGTCCCTT
>CADBRO010000053.1 GCA_902797075.1 uncultured Lachnospiraceae bacterium | reverse complement strand
TTCTCCGGTATTCGGATCCGTGGCAGTTCCGCCGTTCAGATCAAAGGTAACGGTTACCGTCTGCACCTTTTCTACGTGGAGATCCAGCATTCCTGAATCATTGTCATTATAGAAACGAACTATTATGTCATATGCAGTTCCTGCTTCCAGTTCACGGTCAATCCGGAAATTATTTTCTACGCCTCCGTCATCATTACTCGTCAGCCTTCTTCCACCCTGATAGAGCTCTCCGTAAGTGTCGTGTGCCGCCTGACCGGAATAATCACAGGTCGAATAGATGCTGTAAAATCCGGTTTCAGCCGGAGTAAATGTCACCATAACCGGGCTGCCGTTTATCTCAACGGTTTTCACTTCGCCCTCGGTGATTGTGCCGCCCTCCACGTAACTGCTGCTGTAAACTGCATAGAGAACGTCTCCGTCGGACAGTTCGGAAGCGCTGTAAACCCTGTCAGTGCCGTCCGGGTTTCTGCTCCAGCCGTCGAAAGACAGTAAAGGATCGCCCATGTACGGCACAATCAGTTCCATGATATCATCCGACTCGGCAACCTGCAGGATCCTCGAGGTTTCCCCTTCGTAGAATTCTCCTCCGTTTGCATCAAATGTGACCGCGACCGACCTTTCAATATGCAGATCGATATTTCCCGTTGCCGAAGCATCATAGAAACGGGCGACTATCGCATATGTAACACCTGCCTCGAGCTCCGCTTCCATTCTGAAATTGTTGTCGGCTCCGCTGTCATCGTCTTCTATGACTATTTCGTTGCCAAGATAAAGGTGCCCGTATGTATCTTTTGAATCCTGTTCATAATCACAAGTCGAATAAATAGAATATTTTCCGGTTTCTTCCGGCGTGAACCGGACAAAAACACCTCTTCCGTTCAGCGTCAGATTCATCGTGCCGAGCGCGGCTTCACCGGCGTAATCATACTCAGATTCCAGCCACTCATCGTCGGCTCCGACGAGAAACTCGTCGTTCTCCGTGTCTTCCGTGATTACCCAGACTGCGTCTTCCACCGTTTCCGGGCTGCTGTACGCTTCTGCCTCCGGTTCATCTTCAAAAACAATGGTTTCCTCCGGATCAGCCTCGCCAACGATCACGTCAAAATCACCGTCTGTATTATCCGGTTCTACGACGAAATCGTCTTCCGGGTATTCAGACACATCTTCAAAGACATATTCTCCCGCGGCGTCATTTTCCTCAGAAATGGCACCGTCTTCCGCAGCTTCCTCAAACCACACCTCTTCGCTGTAGCCCTCCGGCTCCTCCAGCGCCGCCAGCGCGGACGGGTTTGCCGTCACGAGCATTACCGCAGATAAAAATACCGAAAGAAATTTTCCAGCTCTTTTCATTTTGCACCTCCCGCGTGTCTGAATCGATAAACATGGGGGGAGACTCTCCCCCGAGACTCTCCCCCATGATCTGATAAAAACTATAGCAAAACCGAATACAGATCACAACACATTCTCACAAAAAATTATTAAAAAAAGCGGTTATAAATGGCTATATCCCACATAACGCAATGATAATTTTATGCATTGATTGGGTATGTTGACAAATACATGTCCCTGGTTTATAGTTTCCGTGGATTTCGGCGGCAAAAATTAAAAGACGTTCATCAGTCCGTGCAGCGGACAAGCATTGGAAAATGAAAGGAGCTTCAAATGTCCAGAGTACTTCTTATTAACGGCAGCCCTCATAAAAACGGATGCACCGCCAGAGCACTCACGGAGATGATCCGTGTTTTTGAAAAAGAAGGAATCGAAACCGAACTGCTCCACATCGGCGCTATGGATATCCGCGGATGTATCGGCTGCGGAACCTGTGAAACAAACGGCCGGTGTGTCTTCGATAAAGATCCCGTCAATGAGACTGCTTTGAAATTTGAAGAGGCGGACGGCCTCGTGATCGGAAGTCCCGTGTACTACGGTTCCCCGAACGGAACACTTCTGTCGTTCCTCGACAGATTGTTCTACAGCACCTCTTTTTCGAAGCAGATGAAAGTCGGGGCGTCCGTCGTCAGCTGCCGCAGAGGCGGAAACACGGCCTCCTTCGATGTCCTCAACAAGTATTTCACGATCAGCGGCATGCCGCTTGCATCCGGAAATTACTGGAATCAGGTTCACGGCTTTACCGCTGCTGATGTGGAAAAGGATCTGGAGGGCCTTGAAACCATGCGGAACCTGGCGCGCTGCATGGCCTTCATGATCCGTGCCTTCGCAGACGCCAAAGAAAAGTACGGTCTTCCGGAATTCGAGACTGATCTCTTCACAAGCTTCCCTGACGGGAAATAATTCTGATACAGCAATCGAACGGGCAGCCGTTACCGGCTGCCCGTTCGTTATGTAGACATTTATACTTCCTTCTTAAAGTCCCAGGAGCTTTTCGGCATTATTCTTAAGAATATCTTCCGTACGTCCTGCAAACGCCGGGCAGCTCCGCGCATCCTCCACATGCTTTACGAGCACCGGAAGCGGAATCGCGGGAAAATCGGAGCCGTAGACGATATGGCCGGTATCCGTGAAATTAAGAAGATTAAGGACAGCATTCGGAAATGAATCGCACGCAAGGTCATAGTAAAGCTGATCAGACGGCACGTCCACATCCTTCCCGATCGCTCTTAAGATACCGTGAAAGCGGTCCAGCGCAGAAGGCAGACAGGAGCCGCAGTGCGGGATGACAAGTTTAAGGCCAGGATGCCGGAGCAGGGTTCCGGAGGCAAAAAGGTCCAGAACGGTTCTCGTCGTATCCGCGATAAATTCAAACATGGGCAGAATTTTCCCGGTAACGGGACCTGCAGGATATGCAGGCGGCGCGGCGGGATGAAGTATCATCGGGATCCCCATCTTTTCGATCGCGTCAAACACCGGTTCGAGGGAAGGATCACCGAGATATAAGCCCCCGTAATTGCTGCAAAGGCCGATGGCACGGCATCCCGGAAGCAGGCGGATGCGGCGAAGCTCTTCCAGTGTGTTTTCGATATACGGGAGCGGCAGTACCGCAGCGAAGCCGAAGCGGTCCGGGTATGCCATTGTTATGCCGGAACCCGTGTCGTTCACCTGACGGCAGTATACGGCGCATTTTTCCGCGTCATCCAGATACTTAAGGGTAGGATCCGAAAGAAGAGCCCAGCCGATATCAAGACGGTCCATCATTTCCAGATGGGCTTCGACGGATTTGTTTTCGACGGCAAACCCGATGGCCTCGGCGTCTTCGGCGATGCCGGATGTTTCCAGCGAAAAATGTGTGTGCATATCAATAATACTCATACGCTGCCTCCATTTTTGAAGCGGACATCCGTATTCCACATGTCTGTATACCCGTAATGCAAGCTGCTCTTAACGTCTTCTCCCCGCGTACAATAATTGTATAACAGAATAAATATCTGCGGAAGACAGAATTCCTTCCGTCTTTCCTTTGCCGCAGTTTTGGAGCTGAGATTCTAGACCAGGCTCCGGAACTTCTGCGGTGTCGTTCCGGTCATCTCCCGGAACACCTTGCCGAAATAGCTTGCCGAACGGAAACCGCACATTTCCCCGATCTCCCGGAGCGGAAGCTCCGGATTTTCCATAAGAAGAATTCTCGCTCTCCCGATCCGGATTCTGCGCAGATAACCGCTCACGGTGTCGCCGCTCCCCTGTTTGAATCGGGTACAGAGATACTCCGGCGTCATATGGAATTTTTCAGCCAGATCCGTAAGGGCGATATCCTCGCTGAAATGCTCCTCCAGATAGTAGAGTATATCCGAGACGGTTTCGTCCTCCTTCTCTCCCTGAAAATGCTTGTCAAACCGGCTTCCCGCGGAAAGATCCAGAAGCGCGGCGTAAAGCTCTTTGGAAAGGGCGCGGTGCTTCAGCGGCATTTTGCCAAGGAATATGCTCTCCATCGCGGAGATATGCGCGCCAAATCCCGAACTAAGTCCGCCGTTATCCACGATATGGTAGACTCCAGGCTCCGAAAACCTAAGGTCATAGAGAAGCTTCTGACATGAATTTCCCCCGAATCCAATAAAATGCACAGTCCACTCGTCGCCGGTGCTCTCGTAGCGGTGCGCAGTATGCGGCGGAAGAAGAGCCGCCTGGCCTTCGGATAGTGAATAGTTCCTGCCGTCTATCCGGAAGCGCCCTCTTCCTGAAACGCCGTAGATCACCTGCCAGAGGGGAAGACCTTCCGGGCGGTTGACATTTTCCTGTATATGATCCCTTCCCAGCATCCGGAGAATCAGCGGGGTGTCCGCATACTGCTGTTTTGTGACGCGTATTGTATAATCCATGGCGCATCCGGCCTTTATCTTAATATTTTTATATGATTATTAATATCTTAATCTTCCGCTCTGCTGTTCGTCAAGTATAATAAAGATATAAAGATTCACTCGGAAATCAGTAACCAGGAAACCCTACTTCAAAGAAACAAGAGAAAGGAAAAGACATGAGCATCCCATATGTAAAAAATGACGAGCACGGAATTCCGACACTCTACGTAAATGACCGTCCGTTCTTCTGCAGAAGCGGCGAAATCCATAACTCCTCCGCCTCCGATCCGAAGTATATGGATGAGCATGTATGGCCGATGCTTCGCGGCCTCAACATGAACAGCGTGATCGCTCCGATTTACTGGGAGCTGATCGAGCCGACAGAAGGCTCCTATGACTTCTCAAGCGTTGATTCCCTGATCAGCCAGGCAAGAAGAGAAGGCTTAAAGCTCATCATCCTCTGGTTCGGTCTCTGGAAAAATGCGGAATCGATGTACGTCCCCGCATGGATGAAGCGCGACACGAAGACCTATTTCCGCGCTGAAAAGGTGAACGGCGAGCTGATGACGACGATCTCCCCGCTCTGCGAGGCGGCTGTGGGAAAGGACGCAGCGGCATTTTCCGCTGTCATGAAGCACATCCGCGAAACTGACGAGACCGAAAACACCGTCATCATCATGCAGGTGGAGAACGAAATCGGACTCCTCGGCACCGACCGCGATTACAGCGCTGCAGCTGAAAAGGCATTTGCGGAAGCTGTTCCTGCCGGCATCTCCGAAAAGACCGGCACCTGGACAGAAGTATTCGGCGACGACGCAAGCGAAGCTTTCATGGCGTGGTATTTCGCAAGCGCTGTTGAAAAGATCGCTTCCGCAGGCAAGGCGGAATATCCGCTTCCCTGCTACGCCAACGCGTGGCTTAAGCAGTACCCCTGGTTCCCTGGCTCTTATCCCATGGGCGGACCGGTAGAAGACATGCATTTTATCTGGAGGGCAGCCGCTCCTTCGCTCTTCGCTTTCGGACCTGACATCTATGTCCCGTATTGCGCGGACGTTATGGACAGCTACGCTGTGGACGGCAACCCGCTTTTCATCCCGGAAATCCGCAAGGATGCTGTCGCGGCCTCCTACGCGCTTTACGCTTACGCGGCAAAGCACGGCATCTGCTTCTCTCCGTTCGGCATCGAGGAAGTGGCGCTTGATCCCTCTCTTGTGGATAAGCCGCCCATGGAAGTCATGATCGCGCTTAATATCGATCCGTCCGCATTCGACACAACCGGAAGCAAGGATTATCTTGCCCGCGCTTACCAGCTCATCGACGAGATTGATCCGCTTTACAGAAAGTACCGCGGAACCGATCATCTGAAGGCGTTTGTACGTCACGGGGATCTCGACTACGGAACCTTCGTCCGCTTCGAGGATTACGATCTGGCAGTCGCCTACGATCCGAAGCAGACCGCGAAACCGCTCGGCTGTGGCGTCGTATTTGAACTCGGAAACGGCCGTTTCCTGATCGTCGGCGCTTCCTGCGGCATGACCTTCCGCGCAAAGCCCGGAAAGAATGAAAGAGTTGATATCTTAAGGCTTGAGGAAGGATCTCTTAAAGACGGCGAGTGGGTGCGTGAACGCGTGCTGAACGGCGACGAAAAGATGTCTCTCCGCTTCGGCCCGATGCCGACCATGGTGATGGTTGAGGTCTACAGCTTCTGATAAGTTGTAATGCAAAGCGGATTGCGAATGTCCGCTTTACTCTAAGAACATCTGACCGCAAAAGGGACCATGAAGGAAAACATATTTCCTTCATGGCCCCTTTGTTATTCTCCGCTCCGTGCTTGGGAGATCTGTCTCTTATACAAACCTCCCGGACAGCCATTCATCCAGATAGTCGTGCAGAGTCTTCATCGTATCCCCGAACTCTCCGGGCTGCTTTTCCATGTGCTTCGCGGGCGTAAACTTATGCGTCGCGCCTTCGACGAACGCAATTGTCTTATCCTCCACAGTCCGCCTAGCTGTTTTCGCCTAATCCGGTTATCGGCTTAGCAGACTGTGTTAACTACTGCAGTCATCTATTATTTCTTATTGGGAAATAAGCGTCCTTCACGCTTCCGCTTCCTTCGCGCTCTTGATATAATCCGCGACGATCATGCCGCTCTCGAGCTGGACCCCGACGAGCCTCTTGATATCGACGACCGAGTACTGCGTTTTTTCCTCGACTTCCGCCGAGAGAACGCGCAGCTTCTCCTCCATGACTGCGATCACATCTTTAAGCATCTCCTC